>CAMJHU010000365.1 GCA_946405565.1 uncultured Clostridia bacterium | reverse complement strand
TACATCTTACACCATTTTCCTTCACTCTTCAACTCCCATCCGCTCAGGTGGAAAATTTTTATATTATCCCCCTTGACAAATCGGTCTATTGGTGATAGACTTATAATAGTCTATTGATTATAGACCAATTTGTTGTTTTTAATGGGAGGAATTTTACATGGAGCATCTAAAACTCGGTGCCGTGGAAATGCGCTTTGCAGAAATCATATGGAAAAATGAGCCACTGACATCAGGACAGCTTGTTAAGCTGTGCTTGGAACAGCTTGAATGGAAAAAATCTACCACTTATACTGTTCTCAAAAAGCTATGTGACAGGGGACTGTTTCAAAACACCAACGGTATGGTTTCGTCGGTCATTTCAAAAGAGGAATACTACTCTGCGCAAAGTGAACAAGTGGTAAATGAAAGCTTTGGCGGTTCACTTCCGGCGTTTATTGCTGCTTTTACCTCGCGCAAAACATTGACACGGGAGGAAATTGATGAGATCAGGCGAATGATAGATGCAGTCGGGGAGGAATGAAAATGAGAACGGTTTTCATGATGCTGATGGATATGAGCGTTTCTTCTTGTCCGCTCATTTTGGCTGTTATTCTCCTGCGTATGCTGCTTCGGCGTTCGCCCAAAAACATAAGCCTTGTGCTGTGGGCGATCGTAGGGCTGAGACTCATATGCCCTTTGTCTGTGGAAAGTGTTCTAAGCCTTTCGCTGCCCACCAACGCAGTGTCAGATACCATCGTTTCTTACCAATCCATCGACGGCATTCAAGGTGACTCATTGCAACATACACCTTCCCGTTCTGTTCCAGCGCAGGAAAACACCAGTGCGCCGCCTCAAACAGGTTATCACAGAGAAGCCGAAGTCGTTGCGGAAACGCGGACAGTTGATTCAACGCACACCATAACCGTGCTGTTGCTGATCTGGCTCATCGGTTGTACTGCCATGACAGGATACGGTATTTTCAACTACATTTCGCTGAGAAAGCGCACATCTGTGAGGATACGTCTGCATGATGAAGTTTACGCCTGTGATGGTATCGATTCGGCTTTCGTGCTTGGATGGATTCATCCGAAGATCATAGTTCCCTCTGAAACCGATCATGCGAATCTTTACTATATCGAAGCGCATGAACGGGCACATATTGCGCGGCTCGATCACATCTGGAAACCGGTGGGATTTATGCTGCTGGCGTTATATTGGTTCCATCCGCTGGTGTGGATTTCCTACATTCTTTTCTGCCGTGATATTGAATACGCCTGCGACGAGCGTATAAT
The DNA here is from genome assembly GCA_946405565.1 of uncultured Clostridia bacterium. Taxonomy (GTDB): domain Bacteria; phylum Bacillota; class Clostridia; order Oscillospirales; family Acutalibacteraceae; genus RUG762. The sequence goes on along the minus strand of CAMJHU010000365.1, from coordinate 1,562 downwards.
AAAGCCTATGAGTATAGCCGAAAGGCAGGGTTATTCACGCACGCTGCTTGCGTGCAGTCTGCCGCATAAAAATATGGCGATAGTTCCGGTCGCCTTCGGTGAAATTGGAATAAAAGAAAGGGTGTGCGCCATTATGAATTATAAAAAGCCGAAATTATGGGTCATTTCTGTTGCTGTGATAGCGTGCGTAATGGTAGCGGTGTGCTTTTTTACATCGCCCGTCACTGCTAAGAACGCAATTGATCATTCCAAAACAGCAGTACAGGAACAAATCGCAAAAAAGGATAATTGCCCCTACACGATGGTTTTTGCTCAGGTGCCACATGATGACCTTATCTGGCTTGGTCTGGGGTCTACCGCAGATTGGGGTTATTATGACAGAGATGGAATTCTCGTTGATTACTATTACCGTGACGGTCGCAGTAAAAATCAGGCGTTTGTCAGTCAATTGTATTCGCTGCTTGATCCTGAACAGTATGAATACGTCGGAGAAGGGTCGTATGATATCATCGGAACTGACGGAAATTATCCGGAGGATTTATGTGTGCGGTTTGCAGATGAGAACGGCGAATATCTCCACTGGTTTTACTTGGATGGCGACGGCGACCTGCTGTATGTAGTTGCTTCAAGAAGCGGTGAGGAATACGAAGCAGAGCTTGAAGAATATCTCGATTACCGCGAACAAGGACTTCCCACACACGAACCGGAGCCGGTATTTGGTAAACCGCGGCAGTATAAAGCACCGGCAGAACTCTATGATACCGTGAGAGATATTGTACTGTCTCTTCCCGAAACAAGGAAATACGTTGCAAATAAAATGGTGAACGGCGTCAACAGTTATATTGATGATACCGGAGCAATGTTCTGTGAATATGAAATCGAAAGTCCTGCTATTGCTCAAATTGTTATTCACAGCGATCTTCATCTGATCTCCAAGGACTACGGGTGCGATTATATTATTTCTCGCAACTCATACGAAAAGTTTTATAATATAATATGGCCTGCTTTTTGTGACCTTGACTGTATAGAAACCATGCCTCCGCAGTATAACGCCGAGAAAAACGATACCCATACTATTTATCTTTACGCTTCGGATTATTATGACACTTCGGAACGGGATAATCATGTGATTGCTCTTTTGGGCGACAGCGGCATTGTAAAAGTAACCTTCAACGGTGAAACCTACTGGTATGACGGAGGCAAGCAGATGATGGATTACTGTCAACAGCTTGTCGGATAGGACTGATGAAAATATCAGCAATCGAGTAACAATGAGAATGATGATTTGATTCCACCATAGCTTTTCAAAATTGCTACGTCCAAATATTATCACATACGATGCCTCTTTTGAAGCCTGTGTGCCGATTTGTGCGATTCTTTACAAGAGATCGGAAAGAACCGCCACAAAATATTTAGGGCTTAAATCGAGGAATACGGAGAGTTGTGAAAGGCATAGCAACTAACAAAATTCACAACAATCACTGCCATTAATCACATAACTGTTTGAAAAAATCAAGTGTGTTCTTCCTGCGTAATTGATAAATTTTTGATAACAAAACAGA
>CAMJHU010000364.1 GCA_946405565.1 uncultured Clostridia bacterium | reverse complement strand
CTTTATTGCCGGAAGTATAGGTGATATAATCGCCGTCATGTTTGAAGGTGTAGGTTCCGTTCAGCCCTTCCTCGCCCTTCGCGGTGATGACGATGGTTTCACCGTCGAGCTTTTGTGCAAATGTGGTAGCGTTGAATCCGGATTTCCATTCGGTATAGGTCGAATCGGCGGCGGTAAGTTTTTTATAGACGCCCTGCATCAACGCGCTGCTTTCAGTATCTTTGACATTGGTCGTCCCATTGACCAGCTTGGCATAACCGCTGCTGACCCAGCCCTTGGTTTTGGAGGTGAACTGAATCTGATACCACACTCTGCCGTTGGAAGCCTTCTTGCTGGCGAGATAGGTGTATTTCTTGCCCTTGGACGTGCTGCCCAGCTTCTTGTATTTGGTACCCGCGCCCGATCTGACATTCACGCTGCCGGTAATCTGAACCAACTTGGCAGTGGCAGCGGGCTGTTCCGGCTCGGTAACCGTGTCGCTGATCTTGGTGAAGGTCATTTCACCGTGCTCCGGCTCGTTTTCATCCCGCCAGACAAGCGTTTTGGTGTCCTTGAACTGCACTCTGCCGGTGCTGTTTTTGTAAGCAACCTTCCTGGAAGAGACGCTGCCGTTGTCATCATAGACATAATCCGTTCTGACGCCGTTGCCGTAATCAACGCGGTAAACCGACGGGTCGAACATACCGCTCATTTCCCAGACAGAATTTTCCCATGCGGACGATCCCCATGTGACGGTCATCTTCGCGTCGCTCTTGCCGCTGGCTTTGACGGTAAGGGTCGCGCGACCGTACTGATAGGTGCCTTCATAAGCCTTGACGGGGTTTGCCGTCGCCGTTTCTCCGACTAGCTTGGAGAGACTGCCCATGACCCAGCCCTTGGTTTGGGAGGTGTACTGAATCTGATACCACACTCTGCCGGACGAATCCTTTTTGCTGGCAAGGTAGGTAAATGTCTTTCCCTTGGAGGTTTTGCCGAGTTTCTTGAAACTGGTACCCGCGCCCGATCTGACATTCACTGGCGTAGCGGTAATCTGCACCTGCTTGACGGCGGCTGGCTGCTCGGCTGCTGTCTCCGTCTTCTTGGCAAACTGCGAAGTGATCCAGCCGGTTTTATTGCCGGAATACCTGATATTGTACCACACTCTGCCGGTGGCATCCTTTTTCTGACCGACATAAGCGTACCTGTCGCCCTTGTGCGCCCTGCTGACGACGGTATTTTTCAGTCCCGCGTCGGCTCGGATCATGACGGGATTGCCCGTGACTTCCACCTGCGTTGCCGCGGAAACGGGCATGGCAAAGTCCGCCGCGAGCATGGCGGTCATGGAAATGGTCGCGATGGTTCTTTTGATGGATTTATTCATGATTTTTTTCTCCTTTCTCAGTTGGAAGAAGGATGCGGCATATAGTTGTAAAGCATGGTGGCGGTATTCTGCACCGGCATGGTCTGGAGAATGATGTGTCCTGGTCCCTTAACGACTGTGTTGAAAAGTCCTTCGCCGCCGAGGAAGATATTCTTCACGCCCTTGACCATGACGACTTCTATCGTGCAGGAAGCGTCCATTGCCGCGAGATAGCCTGTGTCCACAATTTTCTTGTCGCCCGCGGGAATGTCGTACTCGATTGCCGAGCCGTCGATTTCCAGGAACACAATGCCGTTGCCGGAGTACTTCTGCATCAGGAATCCCTCGCCGCCGAAGAAGCCCGCGCCGAGCTTCTTCTGGAAGAACACGGACACCTCAATATTGCCGTAGCTGGCAAGGAATGCGCCCTTCTGCGCCACCACCGGCTTGTCGGGCGTGACCTCCACCGCGCGGATGGAACCCGGGAAGGAAGAGGCAAACGCGATTTCGCCCGGACGGTTGGCAATGTATTTATTCTGGAACATATTTTCGCCGGTAATCATTCTGCCGAACATCTTGCCGATGCCGCCGGTCTGCGTTTTCATTTGGATTTCGTCGTCCATCCACGACATCGAACCGCCTTCGCAGGTCATTTCTTCGCCCGCATTCAATTGACAAAGCAGAACGGGCAGATTTTCACCTTTCATTTCGTACTTCATAAAACAAAACTCCTTTCAAATAATCAATCCTCTGAATTGCCCATGGTCAGGTAAGCCGACTTGATCTGATCATAGCTTTCCTGCAGACCCGGCGCTTTCAGAATGGTATCCATATCGTCTGCCACACCTGCGTCCTCGAACAGACCCTTGACGCTGTCATAGTCGCCCTCGTCAATGACCTTGTCCAACAGCGGAATGACGCCGTTCATAAAGGTTGCGTCAACACTGGTCTGATGATCCTCATCCATCGCTCCGACGGTTGCTTCAAATGTCTGTTTCAGTTCTTCCACACTTCCGTCGGTATAGCCTCTGTTGGCGGCGAGTACCGCGACGTCGTGGGCGACCTTGGCTCTCTTCAATGACACGCCCGCTGTGCACTCGCCGATTTCGGACGCGTCCTTGATGATGTTTGCCAGATCTTCATCCACTGCCACCTGGGCGACAGACGTATCTCCGCCATCCTGTCCGGACGGCTGCCTGTCCGCGGCGGTACAGCCGACTATCGACGCGATGACCAGTGCCGCGGCTAACATCAATGCGATTGTTTTTTTCATACGGTTCCGTCTCCTTTTTTTCGTCATATGGTTGTTCATATCACCTTTGCTGTCAGCTTTACGCTCCGCCTTACGGTGGTTGTAAATGAAATGTCATTCCCTTTCCGCACCACATCATGCTCACCTCCTTGAAAATCATAGTATTGCAACCGGAACAATTTTTCAAGCACTATCCACAACTTAAGCACTCCCCCAGTCAGCTACGCTGACAGCCCCCTCAAA
>CAMJHU010000363.1 GCA_946405565.1 uncultured Clostridia bacterium | reverse complement strand
ATGCTGCCCATGATCTGACACCGATGCCCACGGCATTCCAACTCATAAAACAACGTTTCACCGTTTTCGGGGTAGTTCTTATTGCAGCGCAGCAGCCGGAGACCATGGCGCAGGCAGCCGGGTCGAAAGTAACGCAGCGCGGTTCTGACCACCAACGCCTTATCAAACACACAATGCCGTCCCTGCATGACGGTAATGGCGATATTCCCCACCGTGTAATGCCCGCCGGATGAAATCACGTCCAGCCGTTCCTCCGGCATTCCGTGCTTTTCCAGCGTGGCACAGGGCGTGCGGGTCGCGTGAATCACGGCGTTGCCCTCTGCATACAGGGCGGGAATCTGTATCATATGGTCAAAATGTCCGTGTGTGACAAACACATCCGAGACCTGTCGCAGTTCAGACGGTATGTCCGCGGAAACGCTTTGGGGGCGGCGGCTGCCTTTGGAAATGCCCAGAAAGGGGTCAAAGGCAATCGCCGTGTTTCCGTCGGAAATGCGCAGCGCCGCCGTTCCGTACCATTGCAGTTTCATGTGGCTGCCGCCTCCGTATGGTCTGGCTTCTCTTCTTCTTGCTGCTCCAATTGCCGGAACGCCACTTTTCCCACCAAGGTTTTGGGCAGTTCGGCGCGGAATTCGATTTCCCGCGGAAGGGCATATTTCGCAATATGCAGCCGCAGCTGCGCCATAATGCGTTCTTTCAGGTCATCGGTCGGCTCAATCCCGTCGGCAGGGACAATAAACGCCTTGACCCGCTGTATGCGTCTGGGGTCCTTCACGCCGATCACGCAGCTATACGCCACTTCGGGACAGCTGTCAATGATGTTTTCCAACTGCGACGGATAGACATTGTAGCCGTTCGTGATAATCATGCGTTTAAGCCGCTGACGGAAATACACATAACCGTCCTCGTCCATCACGCCCAGATCGCCGGTATAGAGCCATGTATCCCCGTCGCTGAGGACACGCAGGGTTTTGGCGGTTTCCTCAGGCAGTCCCAGATAGCCCTGCATGAGCGTGGGACCTTTGAGAATGATTTCCCCTTCCTCTCCGGGCGGCAGCAGCTCATCGGTGCCGGGCTTTACGATACGGTAAACGGTATCGGGAAACGGCAGTCCGATACTGCCCTCACGGTAATCGTCCTTGGGCGTGAGACAACTGGCGGTAACGCATTCGGTCAGTCCGTAGCCCTCCCGCACCTGAATGGACGCGTTGTGCGCTTTGAGAAACGCGTCAATCTTCTTCTTCAGTTCGACCGACAGACTGTCACCGCCGCAGAACATCCCCAGCAGGAAGCTCATATCCAATCCGTCGAGCTGGGGCATATGCAGCAGCGCTTCAAAAATGGTCGGCACGCCCGCAATAAAATTGGGGCGCTTGCGGCGGAGCATATCGGCATAACTCTGATTGGTAAAGGTAGGCATCAGAATGCAGCACGCGCCGTGAATCAGCACCGTATGTATATTAATGCCTAGTCCAAAGCCGTGAAACAGCGGCATACAACTGAGCATTTTGAAGCCTTTGCGAAACGATTCGCCGATGGCTTCTCTTGCCTGCATCGCGCAGGCGTTAAAATTGAGATCGGTGAGACAGATTCCCTTGGGCTTGCCGCTGGTGCCGCCGCTGTACAGAATGACCGCCGTCCGGCGCGGGTCAAACGACGGGGATGGAAGCGCCACACTTTTATCATCGCCCCGTTTCAGAAAATCGGTCCAAAGCAGATGGGGACCGCGGGGAAATTTAAGATAGTCCTTCCCCTTTTTCATCAGGTAAATCGGCTTTAAGTACCACCTCAATTCCTCCTGCATACGGCAGGTGAGGATCGTAACGTCATGATCGGTTGCCGTCAGCGCGGCTTGCACTTTTTCATAAAACAGATCCACCGTAAGAATCATTTTACTCTGTGAAACATTGAGGTAGCCGGTCACTTCATGCTGTGCTGAGAGCGGATGTACCATGTTGGCGATGGCACCGATACGGCTGAGGGCATAAAAACAGTCGATCGCCTGCGGCGTATTGGGCATACAGATAGTCACCGCATCCCCTTGACGTATACCGGAAGCCCAGAACGCCCGCGCTATGCGCTCGATTCGATTGACAAATTCGCGATAGCTGGTTTGTTTGTCATAGAATTCGTAAGCGGGCTCATTGGGAAATTCCTGTGCCATACGATTGACCATCTCAAACATCGTCGCCTCGGGATAGGTAAGATGATCTTTTTGTGTGTAGTGTGTTATATCATCCACTTTTATCGCTCCCATTTGTTGATAGTTATTTATATCATACCATGTTCACAGGTAATTTGCAAGTTTTTTGTGCGATGCGACAGAAAAATCCCCCGGTAAAATCTGACAAAGGGATCACACTGTCAGATGTACCGGGGAATTCATAGGATATGGTCATGAAACGGATTCTTTTGAAAAAAGGATCAGTCTTTCTCTTCGCCTTTAATCTGCGCCAATGCTTTCAGCAGCTTGCCGGGGATAGGAATACCGCACCGTGCGCAGTTTTCAAGGATGGAAATTCCCTCGTTGGCAATCAAAAAGCCGACGGTAAGGTTTTGCAGCACACCGTCCGCGCCGGTTGCGACATCAATACAATGCGCAACGGCAACGATAAAGAAATACATGATTTTTTTCAGAATGCCGTTAAATCCGACTTTGGATGACAGTTCATTGTGCATATACGCCGCCGCCAATCCGCTGATATAGTCCGTAATCACCATCACGAGCAGCGACATCAGCCATACATCCGGCTTGCCGAATACAAACGTTGTGACGCTGGCGATGCCCGCGACAAGCGTTCTGAGGATTTTACCGTAGTCCATGTCACACCACCTCCCGTTTGAGCATCAGGCGGGTCTTTTCGCCGACA
>CAMJHU010000362.1 GCA_946405565.1 uncultured Clostridia bacterium | reverse complement strand
AGGAGTATCTCAACGACGATATCCGCGAGCTGGCGAAGTATCCTGTGGGGAGCGACGGGCTTGTCCGGCTCAGGCCCTTTCTCGAATGGCTGCAGACGCTGCACCGCGAGAACGCCCTTGCGATTGACCGCGCCCGCTATCGCGTCAACGACGCGGCGGCACATATGGATCACGCGTCAGGGGATTTGCTGCGCGCCTGCTTTGAGAATCTGATGTGGCACGGGGTATCGTTTGTCCGCGAAGGCGACGCGATTGTACTCAACCTGCGGGAACGGCTGTGGGGCAAAGCGCGTCTGGTGTTTCCCGGCGTGGAGACGCAGTTTATCGGGACATTTCCGATGGTGGGAATGTTTTTCTGTATGGACGGGGCGTATCACGAGGGACGGTTTTCCTTTACGTTTCTCATCGACGTGGAATTCGGCGACGAGGAATTGGAGCGCCGCGCCATGCAGGATCGCAACTGGGTACGGCTGGCGTTTGAATGCGGCTGTCCCACGATGGAATGTGAGTATTTCGATTACGGAAAGACGCTGTCCGATTTCGGCTGTCGGCATCATCGGTTTATCGAGGGCTGGTGCAGTGAGGTACTGGGTAAGGAGGCTATGCTGGGTGACGGTTCGCTGAGCACCCGGGAAAAAGACCTGCTGCCGCTGGCGAAAATCCTGCTGATGTCCTATCAACTGGCTGATCTGGAGAGCGGTCTGGAAGTGGGACAGCGCGTGGAGGGCAATCTGTCCCAGAAGGTGCTGGAACTGCTGGACAACCGGTACGGACTCGCCCAGTTTCAGTCGCTGTTTGTCGATAACGGGCAGGAGGCGCTTTTTGAGCTGCTGCAGGGAGCCATCGAAGCGTGGGGCGAGGACGACGATTTTGAGGAGACCAACCGCCATGTATGGGAGCTGGCGCGGGGTCTGCGCCGATTGGAGCGGGAGGATCGCATCCGCCCGTTTTATCAGGCGCTGACCGCGCGAATGCTCGATTGCAGCGCCGAATTCCAGGGCGTAAGCCGCATTTACGGCAGTTACGCTCAGGCGGCGGAAACCATGCGGGATATGATCGAACCGAAAATGCTGGCGGAGGGATTTGAGGGAACCTATCCCCATTATCGCCGTCGGAGGGGCGGAAAGGGCGAATATATGAGCGTCCTCACCCATGATATGAACAATCGCACGATCAACGGTACGATGACCTATTTCTTTTCGCTGTCGGCGGCGGTCAGAAAGCTGGAAAAACAGGGACGCCGCAAGGATGCCGCCTATTTCGCGGGGGAGGTTCCCTTTGCGCAGAGTACGGCGGAAGACTGCGCCGCCGCGTTTTGCCGTGAGGTACGGTATGCCGAATTGGGCGGTCAGGCGGACGATGTGAAGGCGAAGATAAGCGTGGACGTGTTTGAGGGACTTTCGGAGAACGAATGCGACCCCAATACGGCGTCGGAGCTGCTTCGCTACGCGGACGTGGCGATCATCGCCATGAAGGGCAAAGCCATGCCGCGCTGGTACCGCAGGGTGCGTCGGCGTTCACCGACGCGTCCCGAACCGGAGACAACCTTCAACGACTGGCTGACCCATTATCTGCCGTGGGGGATTTGTCTGGCGGGACTGCTGATGGTGCTGTATATTGTATGCGGTCGTTTTGTGTCGGTGACGGAGTGGGTGCCGGGGCTGACGGGAACGGCGGCGGTGATTTTTTCGCTGCTGGCGGGACTGGTGCTGCCGCTGGTGTGTGCCGTGATCAAGCGGATCCGGCTTCGCAGACGGATCTGGCGGTATTAAAGCACAAAGTGCAAAAAAAGAAAAGCGAAGCGTAATTAGCCGCGTATTTTTCCCAGGCGGCGGGGATTCCAAAGGGACGAGTCCCTTTGGGGAGGTCAAGGGCGAGTAGCCCTTGCGGGGGACCGGGGGCGGCGCCACCGGCAGGCAGCACAGCGTGCTGCCGAGCGAATCGCGCCAATCTCTGAAACGGGGTTGGGCGAATTCGGAAAAGGAAGCCTCTTCGCTTTTTTGCCGGGTATCCGGATGACCCAACTTGGGCGCGGGGCGCGGCTGAATAAAGTCTGGCGTCCATCAACGTTCCTTCGCGCAGGAAGAAAGGAAAGCGCTTCCCTCGCGTCCGGGCTTCTGCCCCGATGCGCGCGACCCGGGCGAATACGGCTTGCGCCGCCCGCGTACCTGCCGCGACGGGTCTTGTCACGGGCGTCCGGGTGCTTGGTGGATTGCGCGTGCTTCGCCGCGCGGACGGTTTGATTTCCGTGCTGTTTTTGGATTTATGTCAGCAGATACAGCAGCAAAAACAGAAGGCGGGGATCGGCGTGATCCTTGACCAGGAAGAGTGTGGCGAGGAGAAGCGCCCGTTCGGCGTCTTCGCGGTCGGTTTCCGCCGGCGGCGTGCTGTCCGGCGGTTCGGGCGGCGCGGACGGTTCGGGGAAGGACAAATCCCCGTCATCGTCATCGGGCGCGGACGCGGGGGCATTGGGAAAAATGATTGGCGGCGGGTCGGAGGTTTCCACCGCCGCCATTGCGCGTTTCTGCATTTCCATGACGCGGCGTTCTGCGTCGCGCTGCATCTGGGCGAAGCTCTCGAATTGCTGCATGATGTCACCTCGTTATGTGGAGATAAGCAAATGCTACTGTGATGAATCGGTCTGCCGCAGATTTTGGAGCAGCGGAATGAGCCGCAGCAGCATCATGATTTTGTCGGCTTCCTCGGCTTTTTTGAGCCGGGAGCCGCTGAGGAAGGGTTTTAAAGCGTGAATCAGGCGGGACATATCGTCGTCCTGTCCGAGCTTGCCGAGCAGTGGCACCAGCTGACCGAGTGAGGCGGCAAGCTCTGTGGGGCTGGTTGTCTCCTTGGGCGGCGGGGAAGATACGGGGG
>CAMJHU010000361.1 GCA_946405565.1 uncultured Clostridia bacterium | reverse complement strand
TTCGGATACGTCCGTCTGATGATGTTGCGAAATCTTTTCCAGCAGCGCGTGCAGGGCGGGACATTCTTTTTTCAGCGAGATGAGTCTGCCGTCACGGTTCATGAAACAGCTCACGGTTTCGGCTTCGGCGCAAAGGACCGTTCCGTCCTCACGGGCCACAGCATAGCCCAGCGTCAGCCTGACGCCGGTATACCGTTTCACCCACAGGGTGATTTGCACGCTGTCGCCAAAACGAACCGGCTGGCGATACCGACAGGTGACCTCCGCAATGGGCGACACAATGCCTTCCGCTTCCATCGCGCCATAGCTCACGCCGCACCCCGCCAGAAAGTCAATACGCGCCTCCTCCAGCCATTTCAGGTAATTGGCGTGGTGGATCACGCCCATCTGATCGGTTTCATGATACTGCGCCTGCCGCACATAGGGAGAGAAGGGCAGCACAGATGAGAGGGGCGTCTCCGACGATTGTGACAAAGACAATGGTCATGACCTCCTTCGTCAGGACGGCTGAGACGGGTCAGTCGGTTCCGCCGTGCGGGCGACGGAATTGCCGCCGCGGTCATAGTACATATCGCCGGCGGCTTCCCGCACGCGCCGCACACGGCGGCGGATCATCACCGGCTCGCCGTATTCATTATAGAGAATTTCGTCACCGAGTGTAAGAGGCATCACATAGCCGCCCACCGGTCGCTGTGCTGCCGTGCGTGGCGCGGCGGCGGAATACACGGGCGGCGTGGCTGACGGCGCGACCGGCTGCGAAACAGCGGCAGACGGGATAGAAACCGGCTGCGAAGGGGCAGCATACGCGTCCGCTTCATTGCTGTCCGCGGTTTGCGGCGCGGAAACCGCCCCCTCCCGGCGACCCTGCTCCAGCGCGGCGGCAACTGCCGTATCGCGTTCCCGCTGGGCGGATGTACGCATGGTTTCAATCTGCTTGAGATGCTGCGCCTCATTTTCCTGAAACTGCGACTCCTTCTCACGGCTCTCGATGATATAATCGGCAAACCGGGTGCAGACGTAATTATAATTGCTCTTGGCGAAAATACACATCATCACCAGCACAATCAGCGCCACAAATGTGACAAATTCCCCGATGATGACCACGGAATCGCTATAGGAAAAATAATGGGCTGCCGCGCTGACCACCAACGCGCCGATGCCCAGCAAAAAAATCAGGACAGTGAGCAGATATCCCGCTCTCTTGAAATCTTTTTTCATGATACAGTACCAATCCTTTGCACATGGTTTGGGGTTCCTTGGTTATCTCTCATTATACAATATCATTTCGCTTTTGTACAGTGATTTTTATACAAATTTCCGAAAAAAAACCACACCGCTCCCATCGAACCACGGAAAAAGGGGCTCATTGGCACCGTAAATCCACAATGCTACTCGAAAGCTTCGCGAGTTGTCCCATATCCAGCGCTTCGATGCGGGTATTGGCAGGAATGCCCGCGTCTGCCAATGCCCGCGCCGCCTCCTCGCGTTTCAGAAAGCCGCCGGAGGTCAGCGAATTGGCAAGCGTCTTGCGCCGCTGCGAAAAGCCAGCCCGCACCATGCCGAAGAATACGCGCTCATCCCCGACATTCACCATGGGTTCTTCCCGCACCGAGAGACGGATGACCGCCGAATCCACGTTGGGCGGGGGCATAAAACTCCCCCGGCTTACCCTGAACAGCAGTTCCGGCTCGGCATAGTAATGCACCGCGACCGTCACGGCGCCGCTTTCGCGGCTTCCCACCTCGGCGCAGAGACGGTCAGCAGCCTCTTTCTGCACCATCACGGTAATAGCCGAAACCGGCAGACGACCTTCTAGCAGTGTCATAATGACCGGAGAAGTGATGTAATAGGGAAGATTAGCGCACACGGCAACTTTCTCGCAGTCGGCAAAGTGTTCGGCAATCAGCGCCGCCAGATCGAGCTTCATCACATCGCCATGCACCACGCGCACATTGCCGAAATTCCGCAGCGTCTCGTCCAGCACCGGCAGCAGACGGTCATCGAGTTCCACCGCCACAACCTTTTTGGCGCGCTGCGCCAGTTCCGCCGTCAGCACGCCGATACCGGGACCGATTTCCAGCACGCCGGTCTGCGCGTCCGCACCGCACTGTTCCGCCATGCGGGGACAGACCGAGGGGTTGATCAGAAAATTCTGCCCCAGTCCCTTGGAAAAGGAAAAGCCGTGGCGCTGCATGATATCCTTGATGGTTCCGATGTCGGACAGATTTGACATGAGCAAATTCCTTTCATAGCAGCGTGTGGATTACGCTTCGTGATGACCCGCGCCAAGGGCGGTAAAAAACATTTCATAGGCGTCGTCCCAACCGTCGAAGGCGTCCACGCCCCCGCCGTTGACGCTCCGCAGCATGGCTGCAATGGACTCTTCTCCCATGCTCACCAGTTCGCCCGGCGTGACGGGATAGCCCAGCTCGGTCGCGACCCGGCAGAAGGCGGCGGTGGGGTCGGCTTCCCGCTGCGTTGCCAGCAGCAGGGCGCGCATGGATGCATCGTGAAGTGCCGCGTCCAGCAGGCGGCTGAGGGTTTCATTCATTTTTCATTCACTGCTTTCGTTGAAGATTTTACGAAAAGCACCGGCATTTTTCCGAAACGGGAATCCTGCCGGTGCTTTCATTTATGAAGGGGAAAAGGGATGAGACAAACTAATACGCCCGATTAGTTGTTGATGAACTTGGAGCTTTCATCGTTCCAGCTGTACAGCTTTCTGACTTCCTCACCGACCACCTCGGAGGGATGCTCGGCGGCACGCTTGCGCATCGCCTGGAAGTGTACCTGACGACCGGCGGGAGACATATCCAGCAGGAATTCCTTGGCAAAAGAACCGTCCTGGATATCCTTCAGGACCTTCTTCATG
>CAMJHU010000360.1 GCA_946405565.1 uncultured Clostridia bacterium | reverse complement strand
CCTGCTCTTCCGATGAAACCGCGCCGGCGTGATTGGCGGAAACCGTCGCGCCGCGGGAAGGAATCACAATGGTGTCCGGCTCCCAGACATAATCCCCCCCGTGCCGTTCGCTGCAGGCACATTGTCCCGCTGCCTGCCAGCACGCTCTGTGGTGAGGCGCTCCGCATTCGGGACATACCACGATATCCGAAGTCTCATCAAAAGGTTTTTTGCAAGAAACGCAGGACATATTTGTATAATCTTTCATAGAGAATGACCAACCCCTCCGGAGAAAAGCCGGTCAAAGCACCTCCGCTTTTGTAGCTTTATTTATGACTTATTTCTTTATTATACACGCATCTCATCCCTGATGCAAGAATAATCTGTGAATTCTGTGGTAAATACCCAAACGCTGCCAATGCTATCCCTCGTTTACCACGATTTTGCATTTGGCGGAACAGCCGCTCCCTGTCCTGACCGATACATAGCAGGTGCCGGCGTGCAGCGCGGTGATGAGTCCGTCCTCCCGCACTGACGCCACCTGCGCGTCGCTCGACGACCAGCTAACCGTGTCATTGCTGTCGACAGGCGTCATCGTATACAGCAGCGAATCGGTGTCGCCTACGTTCATCGACAGACTTCGCTTCTTCAACTGAATGGATTCCGCCTTCATCAAGACCTGTATCTCATATGTCGCCGTTATTTTCGCGCCGCTCACCTCATTGGTGACCGTCGCGGTAATCACGGCGTTCCCCGCCGCTTTCCCTCTGACCGACCCCTGCGAGGAAACCTTCGCGACCGATTCGTCGTCAGACGACCACGATACCTTGTCGGTGGTATCCGTGGGGGTGAGACGCAGATGAAGCGTCAGAACGTCTCCCAGATAGAGTGTATCCTTCTCACCGGTAATGTCCGCGCTCTGCGCCGGTTGACGCACGGTTACCCGGCATTTGGAAATCAGATCGCCGCCGGTTTTGCAGTTGATAATGCAGCTGCCCGCGCGATGCGCGGTGATCGTACCGGTTTTATCCACGGAAGCCACGGCTTCGTCCGTGGAATTCCATGTGCAGGGTTCGGTGGTTTCCGGCGAATAGGAGGGGAAAATCAGCGGGTGGAGCGGATGGGTATCTCCCACGTTCAGCGTGAGCTTTTTGACGTCCAGCGAAAGCTTTTCCGCACGCGTCATCACATTCACCACGCAGCTGTCGCTCACTCCGCCGGCGGTTTCCGCTGTGATCGTCGCCACACCGAATGAAACGCCCGTCACCTTTCCCTTGGAATTGACTGACGCGACGCCGGGATCGGAGGAATGCCACATCACGCGTTCCGCGGAACCTTCCGAAATCGCTGCCGACAGGTTGAATTCCTTGCCCTGATACACCGACCGGGTATTCACTGACAGTGAAAGCGTTTCGGCAGGAATCACGCACACAACGGTGACCGTATCGGTCAGACCGCTCGCGGTAGTGGCGGTGATTTCACAGCTGCCCTGCCCGATGGCGGTGACGACGCCTCTTTCATCCACCGTGGCAATGTCTTCATCCTCGCTTTTCCATGTGACCGTATCGGTGGATTGAGGCGGAACGGTCTGCCGTGCCAGCGACAGCTTCTGACCCACCGGCAATTCCCCCGCCGGCGGGGTCAGGGTGAATTCGGTGGGACGGTCTGCCACGGTATTCCAGAAATTACTCTCGCTGCCGTCGGGCAGGCGGCAGACGATATTGGCGTTACCCTGTCCCACGGCAGTGGCTTTGCCGTCATCGCTCACGGTAATCACTTTGGGATTGGTGCTGTACCAGAATTTATTGACGTCAAAAATAGGATCAATGAGCTGATCCAGCAGAGAACCCAGTTCTTCCGAATCACCGCAATAGATCAGACGGGTATCGTATTTTTTTTCAGACGAACGCTCCTTCGGCTGCGTCAGAACCGTTACCTTGATGATCTTGTCGTCAAACCCCTCCGCCGAGACCGTCACCTCCGCGCTTCCCGTTTTCACCGCGTGAAGGGTGCCGTTTTTGACCGTGACCACCGATTCGTCAGAGGAGGTCCAGGTGGGCTTGGTCTTTCTCGCCGAAAGGAACCCATAGCCCACTTCAAACGATTCCCCCTCCGTCAACACCGCGTGTTCCGTATTCAGCACCAATGTACTCGCAAAAGAACGGAAACGCACATCATGCGCGGCGCAGTAAAGCTCGGAGGCACTGCCGGTTTCGGGCAGGGCGCCCGATGCGCTGTTGGTTTCGCCGAACACCTGGACATAAGAAGCCTTTTTGAGCGCGCCGTCATGGAAGTAATACCCCACTGACAGACAGCCCATTTTCTCCACGGCGGCAGGAATGGCGTAGCGCGTGATACCGGTGCAGGAAAGAAAGGACGCCATACCGATTTTGGTCAGATCAGGCGAAAACGTCACCCCCGTCAGGCTCCGGCATCCTCGGAGCGCGTAATCGTCAATTTCCGTGGCGGTGTCAGCCAGTTTGATTTTGCCCTTCGCCCCCTGCGGACAAAGCAGCAGGCGGCGGCCATCCGCGCTGTACAGCGCGCCGCCCTCCGAGAGGAAGGTTTCGTTTCTTTCGGAAACCTCAAATTGCTTCAAAGAAGTACAGCCGCTGAAGGCGCCGGCTCCGATGCTCTGCAGATTTTCCCCCAGCGACGCTTTTTTCAGTCCGGTGCAACGATAAAACGCCAATGCGCCAATCGATTCCGCATTGGCGCTCAATTGAATGCTTTCCAGCGCTTCGCATTCCTCAAATGCCGACGCCCCG
Source organism: uncultured Clostridia bacterium (assembly GCA_946405565.1). Lineage (GTDB taxonomy): Bacteria > Bacillota > Clostridia > Oscillospirales > Acutalibacteraceae > RUG762. The sequence continues at coordinate 131 of CAMJHU010000360.1, read as the reverse complement.
ATGCTGCGTACGCGCCGTCCCTGTGAGACGGTTTGCAGACTGCGGCACCCCCGGAAGGTATCACTGAGAATTTCCTCCACCGAGTCGCCCAACGACACCCGCGTCATGGCGCTGCAATTGACAAAGGCACC
>CAMJHU010000359.1 GCA_946405565.1 uncultured Clostridia bacterium | reverse complement strand
GGCGTCCCGGTGTATCAGCACGATGAACTGACGCATATTCTTATCGCCTATGTGCAGTCGTGTGATAATTTTGTGCATAACTACGAGATGCTGGACGAGGATGATCTGAATATCCTCAAGTTCGCGTTCCGACAGCTCATCGACGCCACCCGCCGTCTGAAGGCGCGTCTCGAAATCGAAGAGATGAATGCCCAGCTCGAAAAGATGTCCGTTACCGATAAGCTCACCGGTCTGCTCAACCGTACCGGTTTTGCCCGCTATCTCGAAGCGGAATTCAAGAAGCTGGCGGTCAAGAACAAGACCAATGAGATTCCCACCACGGTGCTGTATATTGACTTGGATAACTTCAAGTACTATAACGATACTTTCGGTCATGACATCGGCGATGTACTGCTGGTATCCTTTGCGAGTCTCTTCAAGGATATCATCAAAGAAGGCGGCGGCTACAGTATCCGCTATGGCGGTGACGAATTCCTTGTCATTCTGCCCAATGCCACCGAGGATCTGGGTGTGGAAGTCGCCATGAGCATCTACAAGAAGCTCGATGACACCAACGGTTTCGAGGATGCCATTAAAGCCAAGATGGGACATAACTTTGTGGTACCCAAGAACCGCCGCGTATCCTGCTCCATCGGTATTGCCACTTCTCCTCTCTCCACGATGGATGCCGTCACGGAAGCCCTCAAGAACGCCGACAGTGCCTTGTATGTGGTTAAGAAATCCACCAAGGGTACGTATCGTGTCTATCAGGGTGAAACCAGAGATTAATGCTTCTCTGACAGCTACTTTCTCCTTTTATACAATAAAGAGCAGGGGTGCGTCCGGTTGTCCCGGTAACGCACCCTGCTCTTTTTGTGTGATTGCATGATGTGTGGTGTGTTACGGTCGCTGCTGTCCTTGGTCGAAGAGATATGGCTCCTGTGTTACGGGAACATCGTAAATCTCGCGATAGGCATCTGCCTGACCGTCACTAATCGGTGCCGAAGGTACCATACCGGTGCATTCCGCGCCGGAAATCACATTCATCGCGTCGCTGTCCAAGTTGTCCCAATCCGAATCTTCTTTGTCGGGAAACTCCCGGGGATACTGTCCGGGGATTTCCGTAGGGCGTCCGCCCCAGTGCGTGGGTTTCTTTCGGCTCAATGTCTGACCACCTCTCCTTCCGCCAATAGTATGTGCGGAAAGGCAGTTGGATATGTATCATTCACAAAAAACAAAACCGTCGGGCAGTCCCTTTCAAGGAACCGCCCGACGGTTGATTTTAGTGCTTTATAACACGGTAGAACACTTACCCGTGCAAAGCGCCGGGAAAGATTAATACTTCTCGCGCTTCACATAGGCGGTGTGCAGCACTTCGTGTGCCACATGGCTGCCGGGCTTGCCGAAGAATTCATCATAGACCACCTTGATGGCGGGATTCTGATGAGACTTTCTGACCGGCATATCCTTGTCGGCAGCGTAGAGCGCCTTGCTGCGCAGACTCTTGACGTCCACGAAGTTGCGGACAGAAGCGGGCTGGATGGGCTGACCGCCGCCGTTGATGCAGCCGCCGGGGCAGCACATGACTTCGATGAAGTGATAGGTCTTCTCACCGGCTCTGACAGCGTCGAGCAGCTTGGCAACGTTGGTCAGACCGGAGCAGACCGCCACTTTCACGTCCATACCTGCCACATGATAGGTTGCTTCCTTCACGCCCGCCATGCCTCTGATTTCCTGATAATCGACGTTTTCGAGGTCCTTGTTTTCCAGCCAGTCGGCAGCGGTTCTGAGAGCCGCTTCCATGACGCCGCCGGAGGTGCCGAAGATGACAGCCGCACCGGTGGATTCACCCAGAATGGGATCGAACTTCTCGTCGGGCAGCAGGTCGAACTTGATGCCGGCGCGGTCGATCATTCTGGCGAGCTCGCGGGTGGTCAGGGCAATATCGACGTCGGGAACGCCCGCCGCGCTCTGATTGTCACGCTTGACCTCGAACTTCTTCGCGGTACAGGGCATGATGGAAACGCAGACGATGTCCTTGGGGTCGATGCCGTTCTTCTTGGCGTACCAGGTCTTGATGGTAGCACCCTGCATCTGCTGCGGGCTCTTGCAGGTGGAAAGGTTGGGAATGAAGTCGGGATAGAAGGTTTCGGTGAACTTGACCCATCCGGGCGAGCAGGAGGTGATCATCGGCAGCACGCCGCCGTTCTTGACGCGCTCGACAAACTCGTTGGCTTCTTCCATAATGGTGAGGTCGGCGCCGAAATCGGTGTCGAACACCTTGTCAAATCCCAGACGGCGCAACGCGGCAGCCATCTTGCCTTCGACGTTGGAGCCGATGGGCATACCGAAGCATTCGCCGAGAGTGACTCTGACGGAGGGAGCGGTGTGAACCACGACATGCTTGGTCGGGTCGGCAATCGCCGCGAAGACCTCGTCGATCTGATCCTTCTCGGTGAGCGCGCCGGTGGGACATGCCACAATACACTGACCGCAGGAGATACACGGAACGTCAGCCAGCTTCTTTTCAAAGGCACAGCCGATGTTGGTATCAAAGCCGCGGGCATTCGCGCCGATGACGCCGACATACTGCTCACGGCAGGCGGCGACGCAGCGACGGCAGAGAATGCACTTCTTGTTGTTTCTGACCAGATGCAGCGCGGAATCGTCAATCTCGGAGGGAGTCATAGCGCCGTCATAACGGCTCTCGTCCACACCGTATTCCTTGCAGAGCTTCTGGAGCTCGCAGTTGCCGCTTCTCACGCAGGAGAGGCACTTCTTGTCGTGATTGGAGAGAATGAGTTCCAGCGTCATCTTCCGGCTGTTGCGGACGGTGGGGGTATTGGTAAAGACCTCCATGCCCTCGTTGACGGGATAGACGCAGGCGGCAACCAGCGAACGGGCGCCCTTGACTTCTACCACGCA
>CAMJHU010000358.1 GCA_946405565.1 uncultured Clostridia bacterium | reverse complement strand
CCAGCCTGACGCACCCCACTGTCAGAGAAGAGACAACCATATCAAATCCAAGCGGGTCAGTCGTTGCAAGAATCCTTTTGACGTCGCTTGACGATTTGATTTTTTCATAGGAATAGCCGTCGCCGAGTTGCTTTTTCAATGCTTTTCTTTGATTCATTTCCGTCACCACCCATCAGAAATGAAGAGGACTCTGGGCATATCCTTCGTCCTCATCCTCGTCAACGTCATCGTCAGGCTCATCACAATTCCTGAACCAATCATCTAAATCCGCACGGGAATCTTCGATCTCGCCAGAATGATTCTGATAATTTTCATCAGAAACCAAATCATAATCCTCATCATCAGATTCATCTTCCTTCCAATCTTCTTCGTCATTGGCAGATACAGTCTGACATTCTGCCATTTCCGCTTCGGTTTGCTTCATTGCGGCTTCAAGATATGCGGTATCGAGTCCGCAATCTTCGTAGCCTTTTTCTACTGTTTTGTAGTAATGCTTCGACGGAAGGTTGGCCTGCGCCCGCAGATTCATGATGTAAACCATGCCGGTCACCTCATGATTTCCGATTTTTACGGGGATGTTCTTGGTAAAATAATGGTTTGGATACCCCTCATACTGGTGCAGACGGAATTCGTCATAGGGCTGAATCTCCCAAATCGCAACCGGAACTGTGCCGCCCTTTTTGGGATCAATGGTGGCGTATGCCCCTTCCGGTCTGCCTTTGAATTTGAGTTCGTACCCTTCGACCATGCCCGTCCCGACGTATCTTGCCGTCGGACATCGCCATGCCATCTGTCCCTTGTTGAGATTACTGCCGTAGGCAATATACAATTTTCTTCTCATATTTCTGATTCAAAAATCCTTTCATTTACAAAATTTACATCGTCATGGCAGGAGAATCATCCTGCTCATCCTCGCCCTGCGATTCGGAAACCGGTTCAGATGCAATGGAATCGCTCCCGCCGCCTTGCAATAATTCTTCTGCGCGGCGTGCCGCGAGGCGTTCCTTCTGGCGTTCCGCCTGCGACGGGTCTTTCCAAGCGATGTTGCCGTCCAGCTTTTTGAGCAGATGATAACGCGCTGTTTTGAACTCGTCGCCGATCATACCCAGCCGCAAAAGCCATGTTCGGAAGGTATATTTCTCGTTCTCGGAAGTTGTTCGGGAGCGTGAAGCGGACTTCTGCACAAGTGCCTGATGGCTGATCGCAAGGCACAATTGGATGTAGGACTTGACTTCTCCGGCGTGCATGGTTGAATTAAAAAGCCTGAATTCTATCGTGCCTTTGGAGAACACCGAGTGCAGATTGAGCGCATGGTACCGGCTGTCATCGTAATGATGGAAGCTCCCGCCGCGCCCGTTGTACCACAGTTCTTCCAGCTCCGGCATGGTGGTCGGTCGTTTCAGATTCACGTCATCGAGGAATCTGGTGTCGGCTTTCTTGCAGTAATTCTCCCGCTCGACCTTGATATCCAGCGCCTTGTAGAGCAGATCCTCTTTTGCAGCCATGATATTGACAATGTTGCGGAGCGTTTTGGGCGTGTGCGGCGCGGCGTTGATATGGACGTGAATGCCGCAGGTGTTGTTGACCCGCGCTCCCTCCGCCCGCAGTTTCCGCACAAGCTCCTGAATGGTTTCGATGTCCTCGTAGCGGCAGATGGGAGACACAAATTCCACCGCGTAGAGCCGGCTGGCGTTATGACCGTTGCGGTTCTGGCAGTGGATGCTGGCGTCACTCATGATCTTCCATTGCCGTCCGTCGCCGTCCCGCACTGTGTAAGCGTCGTACACACCTCCCACATGAGTGGCGTCCGTGCCGAAATATCCCGCCAGCACCTGCGCGGCGTTGGCTCTGGTCAGCCCCGTCATTTCGATTTCGATACCGAAATTCTGATCTCTCAACTGCCGCCACCCTCATCGGAAGCACAGTTTTCAGCTGACGCCTGCTGTTTCATGGCGATGAAATCACGCACAGACTGCGGGACGGTTTTGATATACAGCGACTCCATTGTCTGCATGAGCGTACCTTCCACCGTCACATTTTTCTGTGAAGCGTAAAGCTGAAGTGCCGTCAGCCTTTCTTCATCGAACTGAATCGTGATATTAATTTTACTCAAATTGGTTTTCCTTTCCTGTTGTTAATGGCTTGGCGCTTCATCGATGTACTCGATATAGGGAATTTCGAGCCAGTGCGACCAGCGTTTGGTAGAAAATTTCGTTTTCTTCACGCCGGTTTTGGTACTCATGGCTTCGATGACTTCGCCGTTTCCGATGTAGATACCGATGTGACCTTTGTGCCAGACCGCCAGTCCGGGGACTTCCGGCATGGTTTCAATTGGGCCTTTGACTTTGGCGTTCTTGTACATACCGTCCGCGCCCACGTCCTTCATGCCGTTCGTGCCGTATTCCACTTCCAGCGTTTCGGGATTGAGCCAGCCGTAGCCTTTAATCAATCCCACACAGTCGGCGGTGCGTCCGCCGAGCCAGTGCTTTTTGATGAAGTCGGACAGACTGCCCACCTCATTCGGGTACTGGCTGGACTTGCGCTCAAGGGTTTTCTTGTTCATCACGCCGCCGTAGGTTCCCCACACATAGCCCCAGCCGGATTTCTCCGCGTGCTTCGCCCACTTCACCAAATCGAGATTGTTCTTGGTGGAGGGATCGACATAATCGGAGATGTTGATGGTCGTGGAGCGGATGGAATTCATGATTTTTGTAAAAATCTCCGCAGCCACATTCGTGCCGAAGGTCTTGTTGACCGCCGCGACAAGCTGATTGTCGGTCTGATCTTCCTTGAAGCACTTCACCAATTTATCAGCCGTCTTGCTGTCGGTGGGCTTGCCGTAGAGAGCAAGCATCCACAGCACTTCCGCTTCCTTCGTCCGTGCGCCGTATCCGGCGGAGGACATTTTG
>CAMJHU010000357.1 GCA_946405565.1 uncultured Clostridia bacterium | reverse complement strand
CCAGTTCCTTTCGATTGAGCCGCGCCGCATACTTTCGGCAGGAAATCGTCTTGCCCTTTACCTTTTCCGGCGCGTAACCCGTGCAGTATTTCTGCCTGACCGCAGAAGTCATCAGGAAATACTTCCCGCAAATCTCACACCGTCTGGGATAATGCCCGTAGTGCAGTCCCTCGAAAAAATCGGTGATAATAAAGCTGTAATAATTCTCAAAGTAGAGCCGCCGTGCGAGCGTTCCTGCCGCGCTGCGGCTTGTTTTTTTGACAGAGATATATTCCGTCTTTGTCGGAAGGGGCAGCGCATGAAAGATTTCCAGCGCGATCGGTAGCAAATGTGCCTCATCAAATCGTTCGGCTTCATCGACACGCCTGACAAACTGTTGCAGCCGTCCAAACGCAATCCGCATGTCCTCGCCCAGTGCATCATAAAACCGAATAATAGAAAACACTTCCTGCAAGAATCTCTCCGCATCCTTGAAAAAAACTTCCTCATACTCCGGCGGAAGAATATCCAGTGCGATCTGTCCTGCGTCCATATCCATTACTTTTGCCTTTGAACGGAAGTATTCATCAATCCGTTCGCCGTTCTCCTGCGTGAAAATGAGCGCAACTTTTTTCCGTTCCGATTCCACGTCCAGCATATCGAATGGCTTGAGCGAGGGCAGCGTATCAAAGATATGGGCGATTTTTTCTCCAACCTCAGCAAATTCTCTCGGCTTGATATACCCCAGACGAAGTCTGTTTTCAAGAAATCGGCTTCCTCCCGCATACACACTGATACGCGCGGCGGTATCATTCAGATAATATTGATTGAGCAAATGCACGGCGAATGTTCCCGCAGGATAGGTTTTATCACCGATAGAAACTCTGCCGTCACGGTAATCCGCGCTGAAAAAACTCACTTTTCCCATCCTTTGAAGCCTCCCTTTTGATTGGATGTTCATAGTTTATCTAAACATTCATCACGCAAATGACATGATTCTGCTATTGAAAAAACGCAGAAAATTTTTCGGATTTTTTTGAGAAAAATTTTTCGATTTTCTGTTTTGAAATTATCTTTTTAAACCATCATATCACAAAAATGCGGTAATTTCAAGGCTTTTTCGTGTTACGCATTTAATTTTACATTTGTTATGTATTTTCTCCAAGAATCGGATTTTTCGCGTATTAACCCTATTGAGGGGGCGAAACCCTCGCAGATTCAAACCAGAAGGAGAGATGAAGTTATGAAAAAAATCAACAACCTCTGCATCATCGGAATCGACCACGGTTACGGAAACATGAAAACGGCAAACTGCTGTTTTCCGACGGGCGTGTCGGTGAGCGACACCGAACCGACCTTTGCAAGCGATCTGCTGATCTGGAACGACAGGTATTATTCCATCGGCGCAGGTCACAAGGAATTTGCGGCGGACAAGTTCCGCGACGAGGATTATTATGTACTGACGCTGGCATCCATCGCCAAAGAGCTGCGCCGGGATAGAATCACGGAAGCCTCCGTTTTCATTGCCGCAGGACTTCCGCTGACATGGGTAAGCAGCCAGAAGACCGCGTTCAAAAAATACCTGCTTCAGAATGAAGAAGTCTACTTCACGTTTCGCGGAACGGATTATCACATTCAAATTGTCGGCGCGGAGATTTATCCGCAAGGCTTTGCGGCAGTCGCGGAACGTCTGGGAGAATTCCGGGGCGTCAATCTGCTCTGCGACATCGGAAACGGCACTATGAATCTTCTGAAAATCGTCAACAAAAAGCCCGACGCATCGCAGATGTTCACCGAGAAATACGGAACACACCAATGTGCCCTTCTCATTCGGGAGCAGATGATGAAGATTTATCACGCCACTCTCGACGACGCAGCCATCACAGACATTCTCCGTCACGGGACAGCGGAAATGGACAGTCAATACCTCGAAACCGTTCTCAAAACGGCAAGAGAATACACGGCGGGCATTTTCCGCCGACTGCGGGAACATGAATATGATCCGAAAATCATGAAACTGTTCGTTATCGGCGGCGGTGGCTGCCTCATCCGCAACTTCGGGCAGTACGACAGGAACCGCGTCTTCATCAACGAGGACATCTGCGCCACTGCCAAAGGCTACGAATATATGGCGGAGCGAGCTTTGCGAAAGATGGGAGGAATTTTCTGATGGAACAGCGCGTAAATCTCCGCTTCAATCTGAATCGGACGGACGATTGCCAAGCATTGGAATACTTGCGAAGTCAGACTGACCAGCGCAAAAGCTCGTTAAACCGAACATTGGTCGAAATCCTGTTGGAACATTTCGCCGCACAGGAGAAAACCGACAGCGAAGACGCCCTGATCGAGCGCATTGTGGCGGCGGTTCGGAAGGAACTGCACCAAACGCCTGCCTTTTCACTTTCTCAATTGTTTCAGGCTCCCACTGCGGAATCTCCGTCGGCAAATCAAGAATCAGAAGAAAACGAGGCAATTGTAGAAGATTTCCTTGAAAATTTCTGAGAAAATTTCTGAGCGTGCCAAAATCGGGCAAAAATGGCACGGAGTTGTGCCAAAAATCGTCTGTTTTGGCACGCAAAAACGGCTCTGTGCCAAAAAACACCTGTTTTCGTGCCACTTTTCAAAAATTCGTGCCAAAAATGCCGTTTTTCCGTGCCACACCCTTAGAAATAGGGTTAGAGCATGAAAAGACGGCATTTTTTGAAAAAATCGACCTTGCAGAGCAAGGCGCAAAGAAAGGAAATTTTTCAAAGTAAGAGTGCGTCTTACACTGTAGCAAGCAGGGAACTTGTACGGCAAGTTCCGACTTTAAGGGACACCCCTAACCCCATTTTAGCGAAAGAAGGGAATAGCATGAAAGAAAAATCCACAAGGCTGTATCTCCGTGTATCGCCGCAGGAGAAGGAGAAGATCGACGGTTTAGCGAAAAGCTG
>CAMJHU010000356.1 GCA_946405565.1 uncultured Clostridia bacterium | reverse complement strand
AGTTGCGGCGGGTCTTTTCCTTTTCGACCTGCTCGGAGAGAATGGCGCGGAATTCCTTGACGTGCTTGATGTTCTTGATGGTGAGGTGGGGGCAGGTTTTGTCCTGCGAATCAATTTCCAGCGTGCCCAGACCGAAGAGCTTCTGACCGAGTGTGCGTCTGACGGTGATGTCCTGCACGCGGTAGAGCAGAATTTCATCTTCGATGCTGCTGAGAAGCCCCTTCTTGTAAATCAGTTTCTTCTCAGTGATAGCGAAGGTGGTAAACGAGAAAGGAAGACCGAAGAAGCCCAGTCTCTTGCGCTCCCTGATGAGTTCGGTTTCCTGTTCCACTTTTGGTTTTTTTGCCATAATAAAAACCTCCTATATTTTAAATCATGACTGTCCTGTTTTATTGATTAACTTGCACGAAAGGAGCAATCATATAATATCAAACTCATTATACCATATCTTTTCAGAAAGTACAACCGATTTTTGGTGAATTTTTCATAATATCGTCATTTCCGTGGCTATTCTGCAAGCGGTTCGCAGATCAGAAAACCGTCGCGGATTTCGCGTCCCATGGCGGAAATGATTTTCCCGCCCAGCCCGTTGCCGGGTATCAGCGCGGGGGTGTAGTTTTCGGTGTAGCCCTCGAACCAGCCGGGCGAAACCTCGCGTTCGGCGAGAACTGTAACCTGTTGACCCACCTGCGTCCGTAAGAAGGCGGCGGCGGTTTTGTCGCAAGTCTGAATCATGCGTTCGCTGCGGGCGTGCTTGACCGATTCCGCCACCTGATGAGGAAAGCTGTCGGCACGGGTGCCGGGGCGGCGGGAATAGGCAAAGACATGGGCGCGCGCAAAGCGGATCTCCCGGACAAAATCCACGGACTTGGCAAATTCCTCGTCGGTTTCCCCCGCGAAGCCCACCATGATATCGGTGGTCACGGAGGGATTGGGGAAGGTTCGGCGAATCTTTTCGCAGACATGACGGAATTGCGCCGTGTCATAATGCCGGTTCATGCGTTTGAGTGTCTCGTCACATCCGCTCTGCAGGGCGAGATGGAACTGCGGACAGAATTTCGGCTGTGCTGCCAGTCCGTCGATCAGGAAATCGGGGGTGAGATCGGGTTCGAGTGAACCGAGGCGCACGCGCTCGATGCCGTCGGCGGAGGCTGCCGCGTTGACGGCTGCCAGCAGATCGGTACCGATGTCGCTGCCATAAGCCGAGAGATTGATGCCCACCAGCACCACCTCGCGGCAGCGCTGTCCGATGCGCCTTGCTTCCGCGGCGATTTCCTCTGTCTGCCGGCTGCGAACCCGTCCGCGGGCATAGGGAATGATGCAGTAGGTACAGAAGCGGTTGCAGCCGTCCTCGATTTTGAGATAAGCGCGGGTGCGTTCGCGGATACCGCTGACCGAGGATTCGTCGCCGTATGTCTTGCCGTGCGGCGTGATGTCCACAATGCGCTGATGGGTGCGAAGGAATTCGCCGATATAATCGAGCAGTCGAGCACGGTTGGCGTTGCCGAAGATCACGTCGGCTTCCTCGATGGCGGCGCATTCGTCGGGGAACGCCTGCGGCATACAGCCGGTGAGCAGAATCACCGCGTCGGGATGTTCACGGCGGGCGCGGCGCACGGTCTGGCGCACCTTTTTGTCGCTGGTGCCGGTGACGGTGCAGCTGTTGACGATGAAGACGTCCGCCGATTCGCCCTCGCCCACCGGTTCAAAGCCGTTGGCGCACAGCATATCCATCATAACCTGTGATTCGTATTGATTGACCTTGCAGCCAAGGGTAGCGATGCCTGCTTTCAAGTAAAAACCACCTTTTCGTATCAATCGTATAGTTCGTCGAGCAGTGCGTACAAATCGTCAATCCGCTGCTGCATGTCGGCAGCCTGATGGGTCATTTCCATCATTTTTTCGTAATCGCTGCCGTATTCGGGAAGCGTCATGCGCTCGTTGAGTGAAGCAAGCTCGTTCTCCAGCCGCTCGATATCGTTTTCGGCGTTCTCAATCTGTTTTTTGCGCTTGCGTTCGGCGGCGGCTTCCTCCTTGCGCTGTTTGTAGTCATTGACCCGTTTTTCCTTCTCGGGATTGACGGCTGTGCCGGTTGCCGCAACAGAACCGGCAGTCGGATGGGCGGCGCGGTAGGAAGTGAAATCGTCGTAATTGCCGACGTATTCCGTGACGCTGCCGTTCTCCATATAATAGATACGGTCGGCGAGACGGTTGATAAAGTAACGGTCGTGGGACACCATAAAGATAGTGCCTTCATAACAGGTGAGCGCCATTTCGAGCGCCTCGCGGGAGATGATATCGAGATGGTTGGTGGGCTCGTCGAGCAGGAGCAGATTGCAGCGGGAGAGCATCAATTTGAGAATCGCGACGCGGGCGCGTTCGCCGCCGCTGAGGTCGCCGATGTTTTTGAACACGTCGTCTCCCTTGAAGAGGAACGCTGCCAGACCGGAGCGCACTTCGGTTTCGGTCATGCGGGGATATTCGTCCCATACCTCATAGAGAACGGTCTTGCCGTTGTGGAGCGATTCCTGCGTCTGGTCATAATAGCCCACGTCCACATTGGAACCGAGGGTCACATACCCCCGTGTACCGCCGAGTCTGCCGCAGAGCATTTTGAACAGGGTGGTCTTGCCACAGCCGTTGGGACCCAGCAGAAAGACGCGTTCGCCCTTCTTGATGTCAAGATTCACGTCGCGGAAAATTTCCCGTGTGCCGTAGGAGAAAGCGAGGTCGCTGCCTTTGAGGACGTCGTTGCCGCTGTCGCTGCGGACGGGAAAGTCAAAGCTGAAATCCTCCGGGAGCCTGTCCACGGCGACGAGGGTTTTTTTGAGGCGTTCGATCTGTTTGAGCTTGCTTTCGGCGGTGCGGATATTGCGTTCACGGTTCCACTGGCGCTGCTGGGCGACAATGCCCTC
>CAMJHU010000355.1 GCA_946405565.1 uncultured Clostridia bacterium | reverse complement strand
CTTTTTGATCTTGCATTTGGCGGGGGTGTTGAGCGTTTTGCGGATATCGGGATCAAAATGGGAATTGCCGTCCTTGACGAAGATATTGCCGTAATGCTCGCCGGAATTTTTGATTTGCTTTTCCTTGACCGCTCCCTTGTCAGAGTTGGGGGATGAGGCGGGAACATCGTCGCCTTGACCGCTGGTTTGTGTGGGCTGCGAATCGGTTTCTTCCGGTGAATCGGAAGAAACCGGCGGGACGGATGCCTGTGGCGAGAGCTGGGGCGTAAAGCCGTCGGAAAGCGAGGAGGGAGAAACGGCGCTGGGAGTCATGAAGGCTGCCGAAAGCTCGGAGACCTTGAAAAGAAAGACCCCTACCGTTCCGATTCCGAAAATGGCGACAGGCAGTGCGACGGCGGTCAGCCCCGCGACAGCGGAAGCCGCCAGCCGACGGCAGCGGGAAAGTGTGGTGTGAAGAGAAACCGATTTGTATCTGCTCATATTTTTTACCTCCTGTGCGGCAGTCAGCCGCTTCCACCCAAGGGTGGTCTGTTTGGTAATACATATGCCGCACACACAGAAAATATGAGAGAAAAAATCCGCTATCGGGCATCCGGAATCGTCATTACACGTTCGGCGATTTCCTTGAAGACCGGTCCGGCAGCACTTCCGCCGGAGGAGCCGCCTTCCGCGAGTACCACGCAGACATACCGGGGCTGCTCATAAGGAAAAAAACCGGCGTACCATGCCTGATTGATGGTTCTGCCGTTTTTGACAATGCCGGTCTCGGCGGTGCCGGTTTTGGCGGCGGAGGTGACACGGTCGGAAGCCCCCGCCTTGGCGGTACCCTCCAATACCGCGGCGCGGAGACATTCGCGGAGGATTTCAGCGGTTTCCTGTCGCATAGCGCTCCGGGGGACAGGGGAGGGGGAGGGTGCGGTAAGGTGGCAGCCGTCGTCGGTGAGACCTCTGACCACGCGGGGTTCCAGATAGATACCGCCCCGTGCGATGGTGGCGAATAACCCTGCCACCTGAACGGGCGTGACGGTGAGTTTACCCTGCCCGAAGGAGAAATTGGCAAGTTCGGCAGGAAGACGGAGCGTTTCGCGGGAGGGAAGCGTACCGGCGGAGGCAGTGTAGCGGTCGGAAAGGGCGGTTGACTCACCGAAACCCAGCCGTTGCGCCATTTGCAGGAGGGCGTCGCCGCCGGTCTGCTGGGCTGTGTGGATAAAGTAGGTGTTGCAGGAATGTTCAATGGCGTCGCGCAGCGCGACGGAACCGTGTGCGGTGTGATGAATACACCCCATCGTATGGTTTCCGACTGTGACGGCGCCCGTACATTCATACACCTCGAGAGGATCCAGACCGTTTTCCAGCGCTGCCGCCGCAATGACCGGTTTGAATACCGAACCGGCGTTATAGGCTGCGATGGCACGGTTGACCAGCGGGGCGCGTGAATCGTCGAGGTAATCGGCGATACGGTCGCGGTCATAATCGGGAAAACTGACCATAGCGAGGATTTCGCTGCTGTCCGCGTCGAGCAGCACCACGGCGCCGGATTCCAGATAATGCCCCGCGGCGTCTTCCGCGATATGCTGAAGAGTGGTGTCAATGGTCAGTATTACGCCGGAGGCGGAGCGTGCGGTGGTGTCGGTGACGGTCTGCCGCGCGCCGGCGAGACTTCTGCCGGCGGCATCCACGCGGCAGGTCACCGTCAATTCCCCGGCGGCGGCGGAGAGCAAATCGTCATAGGCGTATTCGATGCCGCTTTCCCCGCCGTTTGATCCGCAGCGTCCCACCAGATGCACCGCCGGCGTGGCAGGTGAATAGCGCTTCGGAACGCGGTAAACCGTGATTCCGTCGGACTCACAGGTGCCGTCCGGCACATCGACGGCAAAGGGAAAGCTTCCTTTGAGCGCGTCGCGGATGGCATCAAAGCGTTCCGAAGGAAGATATCGCATCAGGGCGGCAGACGTCTCGGCGGACGGTACGACAAGCGCCTTGTAGCCATAGAGTCCTCCCGCCAGCGGCTGCCCGCTGCGATCATAGATACGCCCGCGTGTGCGGGCGAGTGTCACGGTGTAAATACTGTGCGTCTGTGCGGCGTGGACATAATCGGAGTGAGTGTCGATTACCACAACGCGACCGATGACAGCGGTAAAAAGCAAAATAAACGCACAGAATATGCCAAGAACACGTTTTCCCATCAGACATCCTTCCCATTGCTTTGTTTTGTTCTCCTTTCTTTAGTTTTTCCCTGTGTCTTTGGAATATACCGGAAAAAGCCGCCTCGGACGAAAATATCATCCGAGGCGGCTTTTGCGTGGTGCTTCTCTATCCTGCCGCGTCAATCCGAAAGACGGCAGTAGGGTCGAATGTTTTCCAATGTTTTATCACCGATGCCCTTGACGCGGGAGAGTTCGTCCACCGAATCAAAACCACCGGCAGCTTCACGGTATTCCACAATGCGCTGGGCTTTGACTTTACCGATACCGGGCAGCACATCGGCGAGTTCTTCCGCCGAAGCCGTGTTGATGTTGACCGTTGTCTGTTGCGGTGACGTGGTTTGGGCAGGTTGTCCGGATTGATCGGAAGGGGAAACAGCGGGCAGAATTCCCACCGTGTATTCCGATGGAGGAATAACTTCCGCATGAGGCAGGGAACCTTCCCATACGTTGATCAGGGAGATGGTCAGACAGCCTATTACACAGATACATCCCACGATCGTCATCAGACGGATTTCCTTTTTCATTTCCATCATTTTACCTACTCCGTTCAGGGACGAATGGAAACCGTAAGCGAATCGAGACGGAGATCATTGTACCAAACCGAAATGGTCGTACCGTCGGATACCTCATCGTCACTTTCCAATGGCGTGCCATCGGGCGCTGTCACACGGTAGGAGAGGATACTTTCCTGTTTGTATTCGTCCGGTACATC
>CAMJHU010000354.1 GCA_946405565.1 uncultured Clostridia bacterium | reverse complement strand
CTCCGCGTGGGAGCTTCCTTGGAGGGTGCTTGTTTTTCTTGATCGCCAATCTATATACAGAAACCAGCGTGTGCAACAAAACAGTCTGATATCGTTTTTAAAATAATTAGTATTGACATTTTTAGGAAAAAACTGTATAATAAAGTATATTTTTGCTGAAATAGTGTGATATGTATGATTTTATTTTTCCAAATGCGATTCGAGGGGAACGGTGATACCGTATGAAAGTCGGTTCATGGCGCACATTCCGGTCATACGCCAAACTGGGACTGCTGTCGGTGATGGCGCTGTCGCTGCTCACCACGGGAACTGTGTTTCTGCGTGTGAATGCCACAGATGCGGCGGTGTCTCCAAGTGACACGATGGTGACGTCTTCTGACAGTGTGGATTTGATAAATAAAGATTCTTTTTCAGCCAAAAAGGAAGAGACCGGGAAAGAAGATAATAAAGAAGAAAAAGAAACCCTGTACTTTGAGCAGACGCTCAAACTGCCGGAAATTCTTACGGCGGAGGGCATCTGTGAAGCCAGTGCGCCGCGCAAGCGGTTTAAGCCATCAGCAACCTATGAAACCTGTTATGGCGATGAACTCAATAATGCGGAGCGTGTGCTGTATGACGGGTATGTGCAACATTTTGTGACCGATGAGGCAAACGGCAATTTTGAGGTTTCCTGCCTCGGTATCAGACCACTGATTACGTTTGACGCGTCCAGTTATGATGAAGAGCAGGGTATCACGGATTTTTCGGTGTTTGATTTTTTGGATGACGTTATTCTGTGCGCGACAGCGGCGTTTACCTATGACTATCCCGAAGCCTATTGGATGCGGGCTGTTTCCTGTTCGGTGGGTTATCAGGTGGAAGGTGATACGGGCTATCTCACCAAAATCATTATCAAGCCGGACCGGGTGTACAAGAATGACTATGAACAGCGGGAAACGGTAAAAAGCGGTCTGAACAGCGCTGTGGCTGAGATCAGACAGTCGAGAAGTTCGGAAGAACGATTTGATACCGTCAAAGCTATACATGATTATATCTGTAAGAATGCCTCGTATGACACGGCGGCTGTCAGCGGGAATTTTTACACCTATGGCGCCGCTTATACCGTCGCGCCGCTCTTCGGCGGTGGCACACGCGACAAGAAGTTTGTCTGCGAGGGGTATGCCAAGGCAATGAAGCTGCTGTGCAATCAATTTGACATTCCCTGTGCTCTGGTATCGGGCGACGCAGTGAACGGTTCTCAGAGAGAGCCGCATATGTGGAACTACGTGCAAATGGAAGACGGTGTATGGTACGCCGTGGATGCGACGTGGGATGATAAAAGCAAAATCAGTTATGATTATTTTTTGGTCGGTTCCGATACGAAAGTTGTATCAAGCACTGTTTTTTCTCAGAATCACGAGAGCAGCGGCTATGTGATGACGACGAGAACACAGGAGCCGATGGCATATCCTTCCCTCAGCAGCGGCAAGTATCTTGATCCCGCCAAGATTTCCTTAAAGACGCTGGGTGCGAGTATCCGTCTTTCGCAGCCTTATGGCATTCGCTTTGGCATTCAGATCAGGAAAGACGCACAATGGAAAAACGCAAAAATCCAAGAGTATGGAACGCTGATCATCGGGTCAGGTACACTTGGTGAAAACGAATTGACGCTGGATACGGACAAAATCAGACGCATAAAAGCCGCAAACCTTTACAGTGAAGACAGCGGACAAATCACCTATACGGGCGTATTGACCAATATTCCCACTACCTTCTTTGATACTAAGGTAAAAGGGCGCGGCTATCTGATTTATAAAGACGCCGACGGAAAAGAACAGGTGATTTACTCGGAAACCGTTGAGAAATCATTTTATGGCGTGGTAGACGCGGCATATGAGAGTTATTCCAAGATTCAAAATCCCAATGCCGCACAGCAGCGCACGCTGTCACTGCTGCAAGAGCTTTTGAAGGATCGAGACCGTACGTGATGCCTTATCGGCAATGACTATTTTCAAACCATATGAGGTGTTTTGTAGATGAATGCGATAAAAGGGTTGGCTACATGGAAAATTGTTACCATGACAGTGGCTGCCGTGGTGGCAGTGGAAGGTGCCGGGGCAGCTACAATGGCAGGACTGGGGATTATTCATGCTAAAGACGGCATTGTTTCGATTTCGTTTCACAGTGCTTCTGCGCATGAGCCGGATGAGGGACCGGACGGAGCAGAGGAAAGTCAGGGCGACACGTCGGCAACCACGGAACCGTCTGGGAAGCAGGAAGCATCTTCTACGTCTGCCGCACTTACTTCTCAGTCGCAAAAGGCTGTGGGAAGTACGAAGGCAGCGGACAGCAGTATAACTCAGAAGACTCAGAAAACCGCCGCAGCAGAAACCCGCAAGGCGGACAGCGACACGAATACAAACAACACTACGCGCGGCGCGTCTGACAATACGACCAGAGCGCCTGCCGCCACAACTGCCGCTACCACAACCGCTGCCACGACAACCACTGCAGCCACCACCACTACGGCGCCGCAGCAGGATAACGACGGAGATTGGGTGGGCGGCTGGTACTGATTCCACGCACAAAAGGAAAGTATGCTTGTGAGTATATAAAACGACAAAACGCAATCTTGTTTTCGGTTGATTCCAAGAATAAGAATGCGTTTTTTTCATTGATAAGTAATAAAAAACTAAATAACACATACAAATATTGACATTTTTATAAAAATCTGTTAAAATATATATTAAAGTAAACATATGGAAAACCGTGTTTTCCTAAAATGAGAAAGAGGGTATATATATGAGTATGGACAGTAAGCCGGAAGGTGAAATCCGCCAGGAGAACATCCCGTCATCCGCATCCAATGAAGGAGCCGGGGTGATCAACGAAGAAACACCCGCGCCGGAGGACACGGAGAATCCCGCGCCGGAGGACACGGAGAATCCCGCGC
>CAMJHU010000353.1 GCA_946405565.1 uncultured Clostridia bacterium | reverse complement strand
CTGTAATTGCCGCCGTAGAGGGTCAATCTGCCGTTTTCGAGTTCAAAGGTGCGGGAGGTCACGCGGTCGAGGAAATAGCGGTCGTGGGAGATCACGATATAGGCGCCTTTGAAACTGCGCAGAAAGTCCTCCAGCCATTCGACGGAGGCAATGTCGAGGTGGTTGGTGGGTTCGTCAAGCAGCAGGAGATTGGCGCCGGAAAGCAGCATTTTACAGAGCTGCACCTTGGAGCGCTGTCCGCCGCTGAGAGTGTAGACCCCCTGGGTGAGCTGCTGTTCGGTGAAGCCCAGCCCCAGAAGCGCGGAGCGGGCGCGGCTTTCATAGGTCAGACCGCCGCGGTCGTTGAATGCCTCGGTCAGACGGTGCTGTTCCTCAATCAGCGCGTCGGTGTCGCCTTCCTGACGGGAGAGCAGCGTGCTGATTTCGTTCAGCCGCCTGTCGATTTCCTTGAGGTCGTCGAAGACGGTGAGCAGTTCCTCCAGCACCGTGCGGCTGCTGTGGATGGCAAACTGTTCCACATAGCCCACCCGGGCGAGCTTGCTTTTGCTGACCGTGCCGCCGTCGGCGGTGTATTCGCCTGTCAGGATTTTGAAAAGACTGGTCTTGCCGCAGCCGTTGACCCCCACCAGTCCGATGCGGTCACGTTCGTCCACCAGAAAGCCGAGGTCGGCAAACACCGTGCGCGCGCCGAAGGAGAGCGTCAGTCCAGCCGCGTTCATCAGCGTCATATGGTCATCATTCCCTTATTGCAGAATCATTCATCATAGATTGTTTTATTATACCAAATTCCTTTGCCATATGCAAGCGGAAATACAGGAAGATTTAGGAAGGAAATCTTCATGCAAACCTAATAAATTTCAGAAGAAATCAGGAAGACAATATTGACAATATCAACAATCGGCGGTATAATATTTCTTGCCAATATTCCATAAAGGAGGTTCTTCAACATGAAAGAACTGGATTACAGAAAATGCGCGGCGGAGTTTGTCGGGTCGCTCGTGCTGGTGCTGTTCGGCTGCGGCACCGCGGTGATGGTGGGCTGTTCGTCCGAGAACGGCTCGGGCTATCTGCTGACGGCGCTGGCGTTCGGACTGGTGATCGTGGCGATGGCGTATTCCATCGGCAACGTGTCGGGCTGTCACATCAACCCCGCCGTATCGCTTGCCATGCTGATCGACGGCAGAATGACGGGAAGTGAATTCGTGCAGTACGTCATTTCGCAGTGCCTCGGCGCAACCGCGGGCGCGGCGATTCTGATGGGCTTCGTCGGCAAGGACAGCGGTCTGGGCGCGAACGGTCTCTATGACGGCAGCGTGATGAAATCCCTGCTCATCGAAATCATTCTGACCTTCGTCTTTGTGTTGGTGATTCTCGGCGTCACTTCCAAGAAGAATACCGCCAGACTGGCAGGTATCGTCATCGGTCTGTCGCTGACGCTGGTGCATATTCTCGGCATTGCCTTCACCGGCACATCGGTCAACCCCGCCAGAAGCCTCGGACCCGCACTGCTCGCAGGCGGCGACGCACTCCGGAACGTCTGGGTCTTTATCGTGGCTCCCCTCATCGGCGGCGCGCTCGCGGCGATTTTCCACAAGGCTGTTATCAAAAAAAGCTGCTGATGGTCAGTGATTAGTGATTAGAAGTAAAAAACAGGAAGGTTTTCACACGGGATTGTGTGTCTGCCTTCCTGTTTTTCATTTATTGCAAATTCCGCATTCCGAATTACGAATTCCGCATTAATCGTAATTCCGCATTAATCATTGAGTTTGCTTTCGAGGGTGTCGAGTTCCGCCTGAAGGGTGGCGGGGAGCTTGTCGCCGAACTTGGCGTAGAACTCCTTGATGCCGGGAACTTCGGCTCTCCAGAGGTCCTTATCCACATTCAGAATGCCGGCGAGGTCTTCCTTGGAGAAGTCCAGACCGTCGAGGTTGATGTCGTCCACGTTGGGAACATAGCCGATAGCGGTTTCCTGTGCGTCCACGGTGCCTTCGCAGCGTTTGAGCATCCAGTCGAGGACGCGGAGATTGTCGCCGAAGCCCGGCCAGATGAAGTGACCTTCTTCGTCGGTGCGGAACCAGTTGACATGGAAAATCTTGGGCGCCTTGTCGCCGAGCTTTTCGCCCATGTCAATCCAGTGCTGCCAGTAGTCCGCCATGTTATAGCCGCAGAAGGGAATCATTGCCATCGGGTCGCGACGGACAACACCCACAGCGCCGGTTGCGGCAGCGGTGGTCTCGGAAGCCATCGTGGAGCCTACAAACACGCCATGGTTCCAGTCGCGGGACTGATACACCAGCGGAGCGGTCTTGGCACGGCGACCGCCGAAGATAATCGCGCTGATCGGCACGCCGGTGGTGGAGTTGAATTCCGCGGAAACGCAGGGGCAGTTCTGGGCGGGAGCGGTGAAGCGGGAGTTGGGATGTGCCAGCTTGTTGCCCGCGGCGGTGTATTCCACGCCGTTGACCTTCTCGCCCTTCCACTCGACAGCGTTGACAGGCGGATTCTTGTCAAGACCTTCCCACCAGACGGTGTTGTCGTCGAGGTTAAGCGCCACATTGGTGAAGATGGTGCCCTTGCGGGTAGAAGCGAGGGCGTTGGGGTTGGACTTCTGGTTGGTGCCGGGCGCCACGCCGAAGAAGCCGTTTTCGGGGTTGATTGCCCAGAGACGTCCGTCGGGACCGATGCGCAGCCAGCTGATGTCGTCGCCGACACACCAGACCTTGTAGCCCTTCTCCTTATAAACTTCGGGCGGAATCATCATGGCGAGGTTGGTCTTACCGCAGGCGGAGGGGAATGCCGCGCAGACATACTTGATCTCGCCTTCGGGATTTTCCAGACCGAGGATGAGCATATGCTCAGCCATCCAGCCTTCCTTCCAGCCCTGATAGGAGGCAATGCGCAGCGCGAAGCACTTCTTGCCGAGCAGGACGTT
>CAMJHU010000352.1 GCA_946405565.1 uncultured Clostridia bacterium | reverse complement strand
CGACCTGCTCGCCGACGAAAAAGAACTCGCCGAACATAATATGCTCGTGGATCTCGGTCGCAACGATCTGGGCAGAATCAGCCGATTCGGGACAGTGGAAGTCGAACGGCTGCACGATATCGTGAGGTATTCCCACGTCATGCACATCGGCTCCACGGTCAGAGGTCAGATTCGCGAGGACAGGGACGCACTCGACGCGATTGAAGCGGTACTGCCTGCCGGTACGCTTTCCGGGGCACCCAAAATCCGCGCCTGTCAGCTCATCGGCGAACTCGAAAACAACAAACGCGGCATATACGGCGGCGCCATCGGCTATGTGGACTTCACCGGCAATATGGACACCTGTATCGCCATTCGTATCGCCTATCGCAAGAACGGTCGTGTCTTCGTGCGCAGCGGCGCGGGCATCGTGGCGGATTCCGTGCCGGAGAAGGAATTCGAGGAATGTATGAACAAGGCGCGTTCCTGTCTGAGCGCGCTGGAACTGGCACAGGAGGTGGAAGAATGATTCTTCTGATTGATAATTATGACAGCTTTTCGTACAATCTTTATCAACTCATCGGCAGTATGAACCCGGATATCCGGGTCATACGCAATGATGAAATGACGCTCGACGAAATACGGACGCTGCATCCCTCCCATGTGATCCTCTCCCCCGGTCCCGGACGACCCGAAAATGCCGGTATCCTCGTGGATGCCGCCAGAGAACTGGGCAAGGAGATTCCCACACTGGGCGTGTGTCTGGGGCATCAGGCGATCTGTATGGCGTTCGGCGGCGAGATTACCTACGCATCCCGCCTCATGCACGGCAAGCAGTCCGAGGTGACGTTTGACACGAACTGCCCGCTGTTCCGCGGCTGTCCTGCCACCGCTCCCGTCGCGCGATACCACTCGCTCGCCGCCAACCCCGACACTCTGCCCGACTGCCTGCAAATCACCGCCCATACCGCCGAGGGAGAAATCATGGCAGTGCAGCACCGCGACTATCCGATTTACGGCGTACAGTTCCACCCCGAATCCATCATGACCCCCGACGGCGCGTTGATGATGAGGAATTTTCTCAGCTAGCGAAGCACGGGTTTCATAAAGCAAACGGTAAAAAGAATAAAAAATAAGGAGATATGCCACATGATTAAAGAAGCCATTATCAAAATTGTCAGCAAAGGTGATCTCACCTACGATGAAGCCTATGCCGTCATGAACGAAATCATGAGCGGTGAGACCACGCCCACCCAGAACGCCGCGTTCCTCTCGGCGCTTTCCACCAAGAGCGCACGGGCTGAAACCACCGACGAAATCGCCGGCTGTGCCGCCGCTATGCGTGACCACGCCACCAAAGTGGACACCGGTATGGAAATCTTTGAAATCGTCGGCACCGGCGGCGACAATGCCCACAGCTTCAATATTTCCACCACCTCCGCGCTGGTCGCCGCGGCTGGCGGCATGAAGGTCGCCAAGCACGGCAACCGTGCCGCTTCTTCCCTGAGCGGCACGGCGGACTGTCTGGAAGCGCTGGGCGTGAATATCCAGCAAAGTCCCGCCCGCTGCGTCGAGCTGCTCAACGAAGTGGGTATGTGCTTCTTCTTCGCGCAGAAGTACCACACGTCCATGAAGTATGTCGGCGCGATTCGCAAGGAACTCGGTTTCCGCACCGTCTTCAATATTCTCGGACCGCTCACCAATCCCGGTTCGCCCACCATGCAGCTGCTCGGCGTGTACGACGAATACCTCGTGGAACCGCTGGCGCAGGTATTGGTCAGCCTCGGCGTGAAACGCGGCATGGTGGTGTACGGCATGGATAAGCTGGACGAAATCTCCCTCAGCGCCCCCACCAAAATCTGCGAAATCAAAGACGGCTGGTTCCGTACCTATGTCATCACCCCCGAACAGTTCGGATTCGAGCGGTGCAGCAAGGCTGACCTCAAGGGCGGCACCCCCGCCGAAAATGCCGCCACCACCCGCGCCATTCTCAGCGGTCAGCAGGGTCACAAGCGCAACGCCGTTCTGCTGAATGCCGGTGCGGCACTCTATATCGGCGGCAAGGCAGATTCGATGGAGAAGGGCGTCGTGCTGGCGGCGGACATCATCGATTCCGGCGCGGCACTGCAAACGCTGGAACGCTTCATCGAGGTGAGCAACCGTCCGGAGGCAGAAGCATAAAGATGACGATTTTAGATCAACTGGCGGATTACGCCAAGGAACGTGTGGAAGCGGCGCGCAGGAAAGTTCCGACCGAAACCCTGCGGGCGGAAGCCTTCGCGCTGCCAAAAGGAGACTTCTCTTTTGAGAACGCGCTGAAAACGTCCGATATCGCTTTTATCTGCGAATGCAAGAAAGCCTCCCCCTCCAAGGGACTGATCGCGCCGGATTTTCCTTATCTGACCATCGCGAAGGATTACGAGGCGGCAGGCGCGGACGCAATTTCCGTCCTGACCGAACCCAAATGGTTTCTGGGGAACGACGGGTATCTGCGGGACATTGCTTCTCATGTATCCGTCCCGTGCCTGCGCAAGGATTTTACCGTGGACGAATACATGATCTATCAGGCAAAGCTGCTCGGCGCGTCGGCGGTACTGCTGATCTGCGCGATTCTCAGTCCTTCCCAGCTGAGCGAATATATCTCCCTCTGCGACGAACTGGGGCTGTCGGCACTCGTGGAAGCCCACGACGAATCCGAAATCCAGACCGCACTGCAAGCCGGGGCGAGAATCGTGGGCGTGAACAACCGCAACCTCAAAGATTTCACCGTGGATACCGGGAACAGCCGACGGCTGCGGGCATTGCTGCCGCCTGATATACTGTTTGTTTCGGAGAGCGGCGTGAAGAATGCGGAAGACGTTGCCGCACTGCGTACTATCGGCGCGGACGCGGTGCTGATTGGAGAAACGCTCATGCGCGCCTCCGACAAAGCCGCCACGCTCCGGGAACTGAAAGGAATTGCCTTATG
>CAMJHU010000351.1 GCA_946405565.1 uncultured Clostridia bacterium | reverse complement strand
ACGGCTATGCCTGTTCCCTCACATCTCCGCAAGGGCTTACCGAGTCCCAATGGCTGGATATGATCGAGGCATAAAAACATCCATATGATTCGGTATATCGAAAGGCAATGGCAAATCATCAAGAATCTTTCGATATACCGAAAACATTTTAAATAAAATCCTTTACTTTTCGGTATAATTGTGATACTATCATCCTATACCAAACGGTGAGAGGGTGTTTTTATGATCAAACGTGAATTGTATATGTCCAGAATCCGACCTTTTATGGGGAAACCGATTGTCAAGGTGCTGACGGGCATCCGCCGCTGCGGCAAGTCGGTAATGCTGCAACTGATACAAGATGAATTGACAGAAAACGGCGTTGATCCCGCTGTTTTTCTGGTTGTCAATTTTGAATCCCTTGCGCTGGATTATGTGCGCTCACCAGCTGCCTGTTACCAATATATCCGCACATTTGCCGCGTCACACAGCGGAACCATCTATCTCTTTCTCGACGAAATACAGGAGCTGGACGGATGGGAAAAAATGATCAATTCCTGCCTGATTGACTTCGACTGCGACATCTATCTCACGGGATCCAACGCGAAGCTGCTGTCGGGAGAACTCGCCACCTACCTAGCGGGACGCTATGTGGAATTCAGAATCTATCCCTTCTCACTGCAAGAGGTAAAGCTCATGCTTCCCGGGCAGTCCGACAGCGAACTGTTTCAGTTGTATCTCAAGCGCGGCGGTCTGCCGTTTCTCTACCAATTCCCCATGAATCACGAAAACGCACGCCAATATCTGGGCGACATCTACGATTCCATCGTTCTGAAGGATATCATCACGCGCCATCATATTCGCGACACCGAACAATTTAAGCGGGTGCTGCTCTATTTCATTTCCAATGTGGGAAATACCTTTTCAGCAAGCAGTATCATCCGATATATGAAGAGCGAACAGCGCAGTCTCTCAACCGAAACACTGTACAATTATATTGACTACTGTAAAGAAGCCTGTCTGTTTCATATGGCACCCCGGCAGGATTTGGCAGGCAAAAATCTGCTGAAATTTCAGGAAAAAATCTATCTCACCGATCACGGAATCCGCGAAGCAATCTATGGCAATAACCTCCGCGACATCAACCAGACACTGGAAAATATCGTCTATATGGAGCTTTTGCGGCGTGGCTATGAGGTTTTCATTGGCAAAAACAACGCTGTTGAGGTGGATTTTGTCGCAAAAAAAGGCAGTCAGACCGAATATTATCAGGTAGCCTACCTTTTGGCATCTGAGGAAACGGTTCAGCGCGAATTTGGCGCCTTTCACGGTATCAATGACAATTACCCCAAATATGTACTGTCGCTTGACGAAATGGATTTCAGCCAAAACGGCTATCAACACCACAATCTCCGGACATTTTTGCTTTCCTGAAAAAAAGAAAAAAATAAACCGCGCGGCGAAGCACGCGCAATTCACGAGGCAGCCGGATTCCCGTGACAAGACCCATCGCGGCAGGTACGCGGGCGGCGCAAGCCGTATTCGCCCCGGACGCGAGCATCAAGGCAAAAGCCCGGACGCGAGTGATTCCCCCTCTCCCTTTCAACCACGCCGGAACGTCCCCTGCCGCCACCTTTATCCAGCCGCACCCCTGTGCCGGAGTTGGATATCCGCTCGCCCGGCAAACAAGCAACGGGGTTGCAAATGAGTATGTCCATCTCAGGAAAAGATCAGAATCTGACATACCTTCCCGCCCGATGGCACACCGCCAGCGAACAGGCAATTTTGGCGCAGTCGGGAAGGATAAAAGGTATCACGCACCAACCCAGCACGGTACCCAGTCCCACCGCGCCGCTCCTGCGGGCATACACCAGCATGAACCACGCCGTGCCGAACGCATAGCACACCAGCAGTCCTGCCGCCATTGCCAACGCCAGCGGCAGGATTTTCCGTTTCCATCGGTCCGACGCAAAGCCCACCATCAGCGCGATAAACACAAAGCCCAGCAGATAGCCACCTGTGGGTCCCACCAATTTGTCCGGTCCGCCGGTCATGCCCGACAGCACCGGCACCCCTATCGCGGCAAGCAGCAGATAGACCGTCATCGCCAATGTCCCCCGCTTCATGCCAAATAAACCCGCGACCGTGAAAACCGCGAATGTCTGGAGCGTAAACGGCACCGCCATCGGCACGGATATCCACGCGCACACCGCAATCAGCGCCGCCGACAGCGCCACCGTCACCATATCCGCTGTGGATATTTTTAAAAATGTATTCCGTCCGGCTGCCATTGTATCGTTTGTATGTTGTTCGTCCATCATGATGTTCCTCCGTTTTGTTTTCTCTGTGGGTTGCCGCGAACGCTATTATAATCCATCACACTTGAATTGTCAACCTGTAATTTATAATAAGGTTGACAATTTTTTTTCTTTGTTTCAAAACCCTGATATGACAATACGGCGAGACCACCCCAACCGATTCCGGTGACAGGCGGCTCGCCGTATTGTCTGCTATGAGATTGTGAGGTTATTATGAGTGTACGCACCGGCAGCAAACCGGTCCGCACGTCGCGCAGTCCTTGTAAAAAAATCAGAAATTATTCCGTCCGCAGCGCCACCACGGGATCCTTGTCGGCAGCCATGCCGGAGGGAATCAGTCCCGCAATCAGCGTCAGCGCCATGCTGATGATCACCAGCACCACACCGCCGACCACCGGCAGCCGCGACACATTGGCAATTCCCGAAATCGCTTCAATCACCGCGTTGACCGGCAGGTTGAGCAGCAGCGTCAGACCAATGCCCAGAGCACCCGAAATAAAGCCGATGATGAGCGTTTCCGCGTTGAACACCCGCGAGATATCCTTCTTGGACGCACCGATGGAACGCAGAATGCCGATCTCCTTGGTGCGCTCCAGCACCGAGATATAGGTGATAATGCCGATCATGATGGAGGAAACCACCAGCGAGAT
>CAMJHU010000350.1 GCA_946405565.1 uncultured Clostridia bacterium | reverse complement strand
TACATCACCGACAAAGATTGATAATCCTTTCACAAACATTTTTGACAAACACTTCGTTCTCACAAAAATGACCTCCTCACCTGAAGATGAGAAGGTCACACGTGTGGTTTTTGAGGGGAACTTCACGTTCCTCCACAAAATCTCTCACATTTCATTCACAAACTAGCAGTCGAAAATCTTCCGGCAATAGCGCACCGACGCCATTGCGTCGCGGCAATAGGCGTCTGCACCAATCTGCATGGCATATTCCTCGGTCAGCACCGCGCCGCCTACAAATATCCTGACTTCCGGCGCTTCCTTCCGCAGCAGCGCAATGGTTTCCGCCATCCGCACCACCGTAGTTGTCATCAGCGCACTGAGTCCCACCGCTTTAATATGATGCTTGCGCACATTTTCCAGAATGACCTCAGGCGGCACGTCACGTCCCAGATCCAGCACGTCAAAGCGATAATTTTCCAGCAGTACCTTCACGATGTTCTTGCCGATATCGTGAATATCATCCTTTACGGTTGCCAGAATGACGCGCCCCAGTTTTTGCTCCGATCCGTCGCCCGCCAGCAATTCCTTTAAAACATCAAAGGCTGCCTTGGCAGCTTCGGCGCTCATGAGCAGCTGCGGCAGGAAAACCGTCCCTTTTTCAAACCCTTCTCCCACTTCATTCAGTGCCGGTATCAATTCCTCCTGAATCAGCGTCATGGGAGCCGGAGGATTCTCTCCTGAAAGAGCCTCCCGCACCAGCGCAGCCGCCTGTTCTCCCAATCCTGCCACAATCGCGGCTTTCAGTGTCATCCCGCTGCTGACGGCTGACTTGGCAGCGGTCGCGTCGTCCATTGACGCGCTGTACCGTGCGATATAGTCGCCGCATCCCTCATCAAACCCACTCAGCGCCCGATAGGAATAATAGGCGTTCATCATGGCTTCGGATTTAGGATTGATAATGCCGCAGTCCAAACCCGCGGTGAGCGCAGCGGTGTAAAAAGCGGCGTTGATCATCTCCCGCCTGGGCAGACCGAAGGATACATTCGACACGCCCAATGTGGTACATACGCCCAATTCCTGTTTCACACGGCGAATGGTTTCCAGCGTCACCTTCGCGGCTTCCGGTTCGGCGCTGACCGTGAGGGTCAGACCGTCAATCACAATATCCTTTTTGTCGATTCCGTATTCCGCAGCCACAGAAATGATTTTAGCGGCAACCGCCACACGTTCTTCCGCGGTGGCAGGAATGCCTGTATCGTCAAGCGCGAGTCCCACGACAGTACCGCCGTATTTCTTCACCAGCGGAAAGACCGCCCGCATGGATTCCTCTTTGCCGCTGACGGAATTGATCAGCGGCTTGCCGTTATAAGCGCGGAGTGCGCGTTCCATTGCTTCTGGGTGTGACGTATCAATCTGCAAAGGAAGATCCAGAACCCCCTGGAGTTTTTTCACCGTCTGTTCCAGTACCGCCGGCTCGTCAATGCCCGGCATTCCCACGTTGACGTCAAGAATCTGCGCGCCCGCGTCCTGCTGCGCGATTCCTTCTCCTAATATATAGGAAATGTCATTGGCTTTCAGTGCTTCTTTGAAACGCTTCTTGCCGGTAGGATTGATGCGTTCGCCCACGATCAGGGGTTCCTGTCCGATGGTGACGGCGTGCGTATAGGACGAAATCATGGTAATGCCCTTATCGGCAGGAGGTACAGGCTTCACATCACCGCACAGTGTGATCATCTCGCGTATATGTTCCGGCGTGGTACCGCAGCAACCGCCCATCGCACACAGCCCCAGCGACGCTGCCCGCCGCATGGAACGGGCATAATCCGAAGGGGCGACGTCATAATAGGTCACACCGTCCTTCTGCTTGGGCAGACCCGCGTTGGGACTGAACAGCAGCGGCAGCGAGGAGATGGACGCCATCTGCCGGATCACCGGATAAAGCTCGTCCGGACCCAGTCCGCAGTTCATGCCCATCGCATCCACCCGCAGCCCTTCCAACAGCGCCACGACTGCCGCCACGTCCGCGCCGGTAAAGAGCTTGCCGCGCTCGTCAAAGGTACAGGTCACAAACACCGGCAGCGATGTGTTTTCCTTGACCGCCAGCACCGCCGCCTTAACCTCATAAGTTGCGCCCATTGTCTCGATAATCGCCAGATCGGCGCCTGCCTTCTCGCCGCAGACTGCCATTTCGGTAAAAACGTCGTACGCTTCCTCGAATGACAGATCGCCCATGGGTTCAATCAGCCGACCGATGGGTCCGATATCCATTGCGATATATTTTTTTTCGGGCGTATCCGACACTTGCCGCGCCGCCACAGCACAGTTTATCGCCGCAGTGACGATTTCCTCCACCGAGTATCCCGCCGCTTCCATCTTGCCGCGATTGGCGCCGAAGGTGTTGGTGGTCACCACATGACAGCCCGCGTCATAATACTGCCGATGAATGTCGGTGATGATTTCAGGCTGCCGGAGGTTGAGCAGTTCCGGCAATTCTCCTGCCTTCAGCCCCGCGCTTTGCAGCATGGTTCCCATCCCGCCGTCAAAAAAGATCATTTCCTGCCCCAGAAACGCTGTGATTGGTTTTCTGTCGCTCATGAATTGTCTCACCTGTATTTCATTATAATGGTCATGTGCGCCGGAAGGCGCAGGTTGTGTGGGAACAGTTGGCACATTTACCGCTGGCGCAGCTTCCGTTTTGTCCCCGCTGTCGCTGCCGGGTTATCCCGATCACGGCGGAAACCGATTTCATCGGCGTCATCTGCCCTCCGCCGCTCACGGTAATGCCCGCGTATTTATAGGCGTTCAGACGGTCGAGCAGTATGGTCTGAGATTCCAGAGAAAAATCCCCATATCCCGGACTGTAACGCGGTTTCAGCCAGCAGCCTTCTTTTTGATACGATGCTTCCAGCGTTTCGCATACGTTATCACAGTACTGTTCTGTCATGGCGGCAGCGGCAGCCTGAAGCAGTACGGCGTAGCTCATCC
>CAMJHU010000349.1 GCA_946405565.1 uncultured Clostridia bacterium | reverse complement strand
CCTATTCTTGGGTGGAAGGTACCACGAAATATACGCAGACCTATACGTTCCAGAACTACATCGACCTCTTCACTCCCAGAGACGTCTTCGACTTCGGTAAGATGTGGGTCAACACCCTCATTGTTGCCGCCATCTCCTGCGTTATCTCCACGCTGTTCGCGGTTGCTACCGCATACGTTATGTCGAGAATGCGTTTCAAGATGCGTAAGCCGTTCATGAACATCGCTCTGATCATGGGTATGTTCCCGGGCTTCATGTCGATGATCGCCATCTACTTCATTCTGAAGTCGGTTGGCATCGAGAAGACCCTGCTTGCTCTGATTCTGGTGTACTCCGGTGCATCGGGCTTGGGCTTCCAGGTCGTTAAGGGCTTCTTCGATACCGTGCCGAAGGCACTGGACGAAGCTGCCATGATCGACGGCGCCAACAAGGCGACCGTGTTCTTCAAGATCATCCTTCCCATGTCCAAGCCGATCATCGTCTATCAGGCGCTGACCGCTTTCATGGGTCCGTGGATGGACTTCATCTTCGCCCGCTTCCTCATGGGTACCAACTACGACACCTATACTGTGGCAATCGGTCTGTACGATATGCTTGACAAGACTCGTATCTATGAGTACTTCCGTCAGTTCGCTGCAGGCTCTGTCTGCGTGGCTGTGCCGATCATCATCCTCTTCATGTCGCTCCAGAAGTACTATGTGGAGGGCGTTACCGGCGGTGCTGTCAAGGGCTAATATCCCGATTCGTTTTTTGCAATTGGATTTCCCTCTGGCAAACCCTTTGGTGTGTTCGTAAAAACCACAAACAAAAGAGAGTCGTTCGACCCGATGTTTCGGGAAGGACGGCTCTTTTTGTGTCAATGCGTAATTTGTAATGCGTAATTCGTAATGCGCATATGTACAGTTGCCGCATATTCTGTGGGTAGGAGGCGATGGGTATGCGCTATCAGCGTCACAGATGGAATCCCCACGCACTGCGGCGGAGAATATTTCTTGGCACGGTATCGTTTTTTTTGATTTTTGCTGCCATCAATATCAGTGTGCGTCCGCTGCTCAAGCGAATGACAGCCGTGCAGGCGGCTTATATCACCAATCTCGCCATCAATGAGGCAGCGCAGGAAGTATTAGCGCGGGAGGATATTTTTTATGACCGCTTTGTATCGCTTCACCGGCTGGACAACGGCACCATCAGTTCCATGACGACCGATATCCGCGAAATGAACAAATTCAAGACGGCACTGTGCCGGGAGATTCAGTTAAAACTGGGCGAACACTGCGACAGAGAGGTATCGGTACCGCTCGGAACGCTGACGGATATTGATCTGCTGTCCGGACGGGGACCGCGCATCCGCATGAAGATTGAACTGTACGGCAGCGTCAACGCCGAACTCAAAAGCTCCTTTGAGGACGCGGGCATCAATCAGACCCGCCACCGTATCATCTGCAATGTGAAGGTGGGCGTGTCGGCGATTATTCCGGGCTGTTCGTCCTATACCGAGGTGGAAAACAGCTTTACGGTATCCGAAACCGTACTGCTGGGTGAGGTGCCGGATTCGTTTACACAGGTCAACACGACGGAGGATTTGTATGACGACATCAATAATTACATAGACAATTGAAATTCAGGGCATTTCGGTGTAAAATAGCAGAGTAGGATTTTAAAACCCCATTTTGCAAGGAGAATAAAAGTATGACAGATTTCAAAAATCTCGATGAAGTGAGACAGCGCGTAAAGAAATTGCGCGGTCTTATCGAATACCACAGCAACGCTTATTACAATGCCGACGCGCCGGAAATCGAAGATGACGAGTACGACGCGCTCATGCGGGAACTGCGGGAACTGGAAGCGGCATTTCCTGACCTGCGCGACGAGAATTCCCCCACAGTCAAAGTCGGAGGCGCTGCCTCGACCAAATTTGCCGCCGTGACGCATGAAGTTCCCATGCAGAGCTTGCAGGACGTGTTTGATCTGGCGGAAGTCAGGGAATTCTGCGAAAAGTTTCCCGGCGCGGAATTTGTCGTGGAAAAGAAGATCGACGGACTTTCGGTCTCGCTGGAATATACCGACGGCGTGCTGACGCGCGGTTCCACCCGCGGTGACGGACGCACGGGCGAGGACATCACGGAAAATCTTCTCACAATCGCGGGAATTCCTCATAAAATTCCTGTTAAGGCGGCGTTATTGGAAATACGGGGCGAGGTGTATATGCCGCGTCAGACCTTCGCGGCGCTCAACGCGTCGCAGGAGGAAAACGGGCTGAAAACCTTCAAAAATCCCCGCAACGCGGCAGCCGGTTCACTGCGGCAGAAGGATGCGGGCATTACGGCGACGCGCGGACTGGCGATTTTTGTCTTCAACATTCAGCAGGCAAAGGGAATTTCGTTTACAACCCATTCAGAGTCGCTGGCATTTCTGCGTGACTGCGGTTTTCAGGCGTCGCCGGACTTCCGGGTATGTCACAACTTTCAAGAAGTCGCGGCAGCAATTGAAGCAATCGGAGAGGAACGCGGCGGACTTTCCTACGATACCGACGGCGCTGTGGTGAAACTCAACGATCTCCGTCAGCGGGAGGAGGCGGGCGTGACGTCCAAATTTCCCAAATGGGCAGTGGCGTTCAAATACCCGCCGGAGCAGAAGGAAACCGTGCTGCGCGACATTGAAGTGACGGTGGGACGCACCGGCGTTCTCACGCCGACAGGCGTATTTGACCCGGTGCTGCTGGCGGGAACGTCGGTGAGCCGCGCTTCTCTGCACAATCAGGATTATATCACCCAGAAGGACATCCGCATCGGCGACACAGTCGTACTGCGCAAAGCGGGGGAGATCATTCCCGAAGTGGTGTCAGTGGCAAGACACGGCGACGGTCAGCCGTATGTGCTGCCGGAAGTCTGTCCGTCCTGCGGTGAGAAGGTATTCCGGCTGGAGGACGAAGCCGCCCTGCGGTGTGTGAACCCCGAATGCCCCGCAC
>CAMJHU010000348.1 GCA_946405565.1 uncultured Clostridia bacterium | reverse complement strand
GTGGTGGCTTCCACCGGCGATGAACGGGTGACCACTCATATTCTTCCCCGGCGAAACGACGGTAAATGGCAGCTCGAAACCATTTACAACCGCCGCCGCGATGTGACCACGAAAGGCTACTGTATTGCCGAACGTCTGTGGGTGCCAGGTTCCCGCGATTGCTTTGTCACGGTAGCACATAGTGCTACCGGCACCATCGCTGACGATCCCGTCAACGTCGCCGACAATTGCCGTACCCGCTTTGAAGTGGTCTCCTATCCCGATACCATGACCTTCTTCTACGGCTATGTCACCGATATGGACGACAGTTACACACTGTATGTCGATGGCGAAACGCTGCGGTTTTCCTAACGTTTCATCCCCCAAACAAACCGACGGAGCCTTTTTCCCTTGACAGGGAGAGAAAGCTCCGTCGGTTTTACGTTTTCCTTATCGGGGATGATTCATAATCCAGTCGGTTGTGTAATGCCAGAAACTCTCCTGTGCATGACTCATCTTCTGCCCCCTTCGATGCACCAGAAAGACGCTTCGCACAAAGTTTTTGTCCTCAAAGGGAATGGTGACCACCTGCTCGTCCGCGTATTCCTCCGCCAGAAACGTGGCGGAAATACCCACACCCCTTCCCTGCCGCGCCGCCTCCACAATCAGGGAATCATCGCTGATTTCCAGCAGAATATCCGGATTCAGACCGCCCTTGACAAAGCGCGTGATATTGTGAGGATAGAGGGAAAAATCCCTTCCTTTGAGAATGATAGGATAACCGTTCAAATCGGGATAGCAAAGCAGTTTCTTTTCCGCGAGCGGGTGACCGCGCCGCACGATGGCACGGAAGTCGTGCGAAAAGCAAAAGGCGGCTTCGTAATTGATCAGGTCGATGGGCTGGGGCAGAAAAGCAAAATCCACCCGTCCGCTTTGCAGCATATCATAAATGGGATATTCGGGATATTCCACCAAATCCAGATGAATACGGGGATAGGCGTCATAAAAATCCGTGATAAATTGCAGCGTCAGATATTTCGGCACACCATATGTAGTAGCAATGTGCAGTGTCGCGGAGACATCGGTATGCTGCTCCATCAGTTCCCCCCGAACGCGGCTGCATTCGCTGAGAATCACATTGGCTGTGGAATAGAGCTTGTGGGCATAAATAGTGGGAGACAGCCCTTGGGGCGAACGGGTAAACAATTCCCGCCCCAGTTCCTCTTCCAGCTTTTTGATCATCTTGCTCACAGCCTGCGGCGTGACAAACAGCTTTTCCGCCGCCTTATGAATGCTGCCCAGATCGTACACCTTTACAAAGCAGTTCAATAATCGTTCGTCCACAGTCAAATCGCCTGCCTTTTCCATCATAATGATTTCATTATAACAGAAAAAGCAGGCGATTGCAATGTGAAACCTAAGAAGTATGGTATAAAACCCGTCATCCGAAGTATGTCAGCACAAAACCGTACAAGCTGAAAAAGTGCATCAGGCTTCCCGCCAGCACAAAGAGATGCCACACGGTGTGCATATAGCGCACGGTCTTACCCAGTCCGTAGAGGACGGCACCCATGGTATATGCCACGCCGCCGCCGATCAGCAGTGCCAGTTGGACCGGCGAGAGCGCGGCGCTGATCCAGCGGTAGGCAAAGATAATGCACCATCCGGCTGCCAGATAACAGACCATCGATATCACACGGTATTTTTTCATATCCATCAGGTTCAGCGCTATACCGACGAGACAGGCAGCCGCCACACCCCCGAAAATCATTTTTCCCACGGCATTGCCCATCACCATCAGCGTATAGGGCGCGTAGGTACCGGCAATCAACAGGAAGATGGTACAGTGATCCAGCACCTGAAACATCTTTTTGACAGGCGTCAGTTCCCAGCCGTGATAGAGTGCCGAATTGGTGTAGAGCATCACCATGGTCACACAGAAAATTGTCATGGAGGTCATCGCAAGCATGCTGCCGGCGTGCAGCAGCACGCGCAGACTCATCAGCAGACCCACCGCGCCCAGTACGGCGCCCAGCGCATGGGTAGCGCAGTTGAGAACCTCTTCGGTAAACGTATAGTCGGGAAGCCGCAGCGCTTCAATGCGGCTGTGACGCCACTCTTCCCGCTTGGCACGACGCACTTTTCCGGCGGCGATCGCCTGATAATCATGGATTGAAATATTCATAAGATTAGAATACCCTCCTTTTCAAAATCTATACATCTTTTCGATGATTAGATTATATAACAATATTTCGATAATGTCAATATATAATTTTGAAAACCAGATAACATTTTTGTAATATCGATATCAAATGATTTACATCTCTTTTTTATCAAAAAAAAAGAAGCCATACCGACCCTTTTGGGAATCGGTATGGCTGTCTTTCCTCGTTACTAACGCTTTGTGTCACTTAAACTGTCCGAGATCATAGCGGGAGCCGTCAGAGGGATAGTAATATTCATAGGTATATTCCTCATCGCCGCCGTCACCCGGATAACCATTCCCGTCCATAGCGGCATCCCGACGTTCCTGCCCGATTCGGTCAAGATGGTCGGTGAGCCGTTCGCCCGAACGGATATAACCTCCATTGAGCTGCACATTTACGCCAGAGGGCTGCTGCTGTCCCCCGCCGATCGATTCATCCGGAGAGGCAGTGACAAATTCATTCATCGGCGGACGGTTCTGCGCGACATTGCTGCCCAGCCGTGCGAGCGAATCATCCACCTCGCCCGTCAGCTTTTCCAGTTCGCGGCTCTGCAGTTCCGCACGGCGCCGGTCATACTGATACTGCGCCGCGGCTGTATCATAAGGATCATACGCGGCAGGCTGCCCGTAGTAATCGAAACCTGCCGGAGGTGCCGCAGGATAAGGATAGGTGGGATAGACCGGCGGATAGACCGGGTAGGCGGGCGGATAATACTGAGGCGCCGGCGGTACCGGCGCTGCCGGATAGGCAGGATACTGTGGATAATAGGCGGCGGGATTGGCAATAT
>CAMJHU010000347.1 GCA_946405565.1 uncultured Clostridia bacterium | reverse complement strand
CGGCAGCGGAGACGTCGTGATTCCGGATTTTGTAAAATCCATCCGTTACTGCGCGTTTGGCGACTGCACCGAAGTCACGAGTGTCACGATACCGGATTCCGTTGAAGAGATCGGCAACGGAGCGTTTTATGGCTGTACGGGTCTGAAACGTGTGAAGATATCCAATTCCGTCAAATACCTCCATAACACTACCTTTTATGGCTGCACGAGCCTGACGAGCATCACCATCCCGAACGCCGTCACGGACATCGGCATGAGCGTTTTCGAGGGCTGCACGGGTCTGAAAAGCGTGACAATGGGCAATTCCATCACAAAAATCGGCAATATGGCATTTGGGGACTGTACGAGCCTGACGGGCATGACGCTGCCTGCTTCCGTCACGTTCATTGACAGGTATGCTTTTAAGGGCTGCTCCTCTATGACGGATATCACCATCCCAAATTCCGTCAATATTATCTGTGAAGGCGCCTTTAACAGCTGCCCCAGCCTGAAAAGCGTCACACTGCCTTCTTCTCTCACAAGTATTCATGAAGCGGTATTTGGCGGTTGTACGTCGCTGACAGACGTCACGATACCCGATTCCGTCACTTCCATCGGCAACTGGGCATTTGGAAACTGTACAAGCCTGACGGAGTTGACGCTGCCGTCCTCAGTCGGGGAAATCGGCAGCAGTGCGTTTTACGGCTGCACGGGTCTCACGGGGATGACCCTGCCGCCTTGTCTCAAAGAAATCGGCAATGCGGTTTTTGGGGAATGTACGGGTCTGACGGAACTCCCCCGGACAGATGCCGTCACTTCCATCGGTTCATGCGCGTTTTACGGCTGCACGGGTCTGACAGACGTGATCATACCGTCTTCTGTGACGCAGATAGGCGATGGCGCGTTTTATGACTGCACCGGTATAAAAAGTGTCACCCTGCCGAATACCGTCAATTGTATGGGCAGCGATGTGTTTGCTAACTGCACAGGTCTGACAAGCGTGACCGTCGGGCAGTCAGTTATGGAGATGGAAAAATGGCCGTTTGCGCAATGCAGAAAACTGACCGACGTCACGCTGGACGGTACTGTTACATCGGTTCGCGACGGCGCGTTTCAGAACTGTGCGGGTTTGAAACGCATTACCCTTCCGGATGCGGTCACGTCTGTCGGCAGCGGTGCCTTTCAGAATTGCACCGGCTTGACCGAACTCACGCTGCCCGATTCCGTCACATACATCGGCGACGGCGCGTTTGATGGCTGCACGGGATTGAAAAGCGTCACGGTCGGACAGTCCGTGATGGAAATGGAGAACTGGCCGTTTGCGGGCTGCGGGAATCTGAGCAGCGTGACATTGGATACGTCGGTCACGTCCATTCCTCATGACGCGTTTGAGGGCTGCACGGATCTGAAACGGGTGATTCTGTCGGATGCCGTTACGGAAATCGGCGACCATGCGTTTCAGAACTGCACGGGTCTGACATCTATGTCCATACCCGATTCCGTCACACTCATCGGGGACGGCGCGTTTCAGAGCTGCACGGGTCTCTCTACGGTGACATTATCCTCTTCTGTCACCTATCTGGGCGAATACGCGTTTTACGGCTGTACCAGACTGAGAAGCGTAACCGTTCCGGATTCTCTGCTGACCGTTGACCGCTGGACCTTTGCGGAATGCCCCAGCCTTACGAGTGTCACCCTTCCGGATGGTGTGACGAACATCGGCGAGTACGCGTTTTACAACTGTACGGGATTGCGGCGCATCGTTCTGCCGAATTCAGTCATAGAAATCGGTGAAAGCGCGTTTGAGAATGATGCGGGTCTGACCAGCGTCACCATCGGCAAAGCCGTTACAACCATGGGGTGCAATGCGTTCAAAAACTGCGCGGGAATGGTGTATATCACACTTCCCGCTTCACTCACCGCTGTCAGCGGCGGCACGTTTTACGGGTGTACGGGCTTGACGCGTGTGAATTTCGGTTCCGCTGTTACGTCGATTGACCGGGACGCGTTCCGGGAATGCACGGGTCTTACGAATGTGGCGATACCGAATTCTGTCACGGAAATCGGGGATTTTGCGTTTTACGGCTGCACGGGTCTCACGCGTGTGACATTCGGTTCCTCGGTGAGAACCATCGGATGTTCCTCGTTCCGGGGCTGCACGGGTCTCACAGGTGTGGCGCTGCCAAATTCCGTTACCCTCATTGATCTGTATGCGTTCGCTGATTGCACGGCGCTGACCAGCGTGACGTTCGGTTCCGGCATCAGGACGATTGGCGGAGGCGCATTTCACGGCTGCACAGGTTTGACGGGCGTGACGATACCGGATTCTGTCTCATCCGTAGGAGACGGTGTTTTTCAGGACTGTACGGGACTGATCAGCATTACCGTACCGGCTTCCGTTTCCTCAGTGGGAAATTATATCTTTTCCGGCTGCCATGCTCTCAAAGATCTTTACTATACCGGTACCCGGGCACAATGGACGTCGCTGATTACCCGATCCGACGGCAGTGCGAAACCGCTCGGACTGGGCAGCGATGTGACGGTTCATTTCAACGGAACCTCTCTGAAAATCACGGCGCAGCCGTGCGACGCGGTTGTGATAAAGAACAAGACGGCAGCCTTTGAGGTGACGGCAACGGGGGACGACCTGACCTATCAGTGGCAGCTCTCTGACGATGAAGGCAGGACGTGGCGCAACAGCAAGACCACCTCGTCCCGTTATGTCACTACCGTGACCGATACCAATAACGGTCGTTATGTGCGCTGTATCATTACCGACAAATACGGCGATCAGGCAGCGTCCGGTGCTGCCTGTATGAAGCTTTCGTCTCTTTGCATCACCGGTCAGCCCGTCAGTGCCACGGTCAAAAACGGTGCGCCCGCATCCTTTCATGTTACTGCTGTCGGCGACGGACTGAGCTATCAGTGGCAGCTCTCCGACGATCAGGGCAAGACATGGCGCAACAGTTCCACCAAGACCGCGAATTATGATACCACACTGAGCGAAAAAAAT
>CAMJHU010000346.1 GCA_946405565.1 uncultured Clostridia bacterium | reverse complement strand
CTCTTCCGTTCTACCGACCGGATCAAGGCCGACAACCCCGACCTCCCTGCCTTTGAAACCTACGATGAGCTTCTTGCCGCTATCAAGCAAGCAATGGCAGAATAGTTTTCCACGCGCCATCATGTTGACCGCTTACCAAAACAGTCAATCCCCCTGTATGCGAAGGATGCTTCCGCGTACAGGGGGATTTTTCCGGCTTATTTTTTTAAGGAACTATGCAGAAATAATTCACATATTTCAATTGCTGACATATGCAGACGGACTGCGTTCTTCCACATAAAATGACTGACTAAATTCTGCATAGTTCCTAAAATACCACGGTTTTAAGTCCTTCCGGAGGCGCTACAGCAAGCAGATAATCCACACCCTCCCGCATACCGTAACGACTGAATTCACACACGGCGGTCTGGCGTGCCAGCAGCGGCAGATTGTTTTCCGCGCTCAGATGTCCCAGCACAAACCTTGTCGCCCCGCTCCGGGCAATCAACGGCAGTTCCGCCGCACACACTTCATTGCTCAGATGTCCCACATCCGACGCAATCCGCTGTTTGAGCGGATAGGGATACCGCCCGTTATACAGCATTCCCACATCATGATTGGATTCCAGATACACCAAATCCGAACCATTGAGTGCGTCATGAATTTCAGGCGTAATCACCCCCGTATCGGTTGCCAGCGTGATGCGCCGTCCGTCGCTGCACGTCACCGAAAGGCCGCAGCTTTCCGCCGCGTCATGCGACGTGGCAAACGCCGTCACTCCCATCCCGCCTGCCTCCACGCCGTCGGTGGGCATGATCCGCAGATCGACATTCCGGGCGTGACCGTGGACATCCAGATAGTCCGCCGTGCCTTGCGTGGCAAAGACCGGGATGCTCAGTGACGACGCCAGCACCCGTACCCCCGCGATGTGGTCAATATGTTCATGTGTGATAAAGATGGCGGCAATGTCGGTGGGATCGATGTCCTCCTGCCGCAGACGTTCCCGCAGCTTTTTGGCACTCTTCCCCGCGTCAATCAGGATATAGCTGCCGCCGCAGCCCACCGCCACACTGTTGCCGCTGCTGCCGCTGAATAATGAACAGAATCTTGCCAAAATCATGAACTTCCTTCCTGCGCCGTTTGATATGTGATAGTCCTATGCCGCATCCTTCACGCGCACTGCCGCGCCCGTCAGTCCGAACAGCGTCCACATCAGCGGGGAATTGATGGGCAGTGAGTAGCCGAAAAAGGCATGAACCGCGTATGTGACCACACCGATCGCGCAGCACACCAGCAGCGGATTCTTCTCCATGCGCTGACAGGCTTCCTTTACCATCAGTCCGAGGAAGGCAACAAATGCGCCCAGTCCCGTGATGCCTGAACAAATCAGCAGCTGCAGGTATTCATTGTGAGCCTTATCCAGCGTGCGTCCCTTGAAAAATTTGGTAGCTTCGTCACCGTATGTTTCCATAAACACATTGCAGAAGCTATCGGGACCGCTGCCGAAGATTGGGTGGCTGCCCACCAGTTTCAGAGCGCGTTTCCATGTAAAGCCGCGGTTATGACCGAATCTGTCGCTCATATTGCCGTGGAAGAGTATTTGTCCAAACTCATAGAGTATGCCCTTGGTTTCATGCGAAGCCGCCACGCCCGCCGCGATAAGTACACCCAGTATCACCGCGCCGTCCACACTCAGCGTGGCAATCAGCAGTGCCTTCCGAGAGGGATTCCACGAAGGATTCCTCTTGTGAATCAGCATTGCCACACCCACCGCGAGATTGGCAAGCACCATCAGCCAGCCGGTCTTGCCGAAGTCCTTGCCCAAAATGTCCGCGCCGATGACCAGCCGGTTAAAAATCAACACCGTCAGCGCGACGGAAAGAATATGGAGAAAACGTCCCACGCGTGCGCCGTCGGTGAGCAGCAGCGGCAGCGCCGCCAGCAGTCCCACGCCGATGGCAACCAGTCCGGCGTCGGTATTGAGATTCATCTCCGCCCAGAGCATGATCGCAAAACACGAGAGAACCAGATAGCTGTCGCGGTCAAACGGAAGCTGCCGCTCCGTGACATACAGTGCCGCTGTCATCATCAGCGTGACGCTCACGAAGTAGGAAGTGAGATTGATGTTGCCCATCGGACCCATAAAGAGCAGACCGCTCTCCCAGTTGGGCTGGCTGAAGCCCGTGTCCAGCACGTCAAAGCCGAAGAAGTGCAGCATCACCAACATCGACACCGCCGCGCCGCCAAGACAATAGATATTGAGGTCGAAGATTCGCAAACGCAGCAGACGCGAAATCACAAAATAGGTGGCAACATAGAAGGTCTGGATAATAAAGCCGTCGTTGCGCACGCCCTGTCCGTTAAACGCCACGTCTTTATAAGGAGACAGCAGCGTGGAGATCAGCAAAAAGCCCCAGTAACACAGCACCGCGATATCCACGGCATTGAAATCCGGACGCTTGCCGCTCAACGGCATCGCGTCAGGGGGCATTTTTATGACCTTCACAATCAGCGTGATAATGATCGCGCAGAATGCCGCCGCAGCAATGAGATAGTAAGACATATTTTTGAAGTGGGTGATATTGGCGTACTTTTCCGCGCCGATGGACAGCGGAAATACTACCGACATCGCAATCACAAACAGCCGCGCAAAAATCTCCATCAGATTGTCCCTGTCAAAGAGGGGCGAGGCGGGAACCGTTGTGACCTTGCGTCCCGGCAAGTCCGAAGCGTTGACGGGCCGTTTCACCGTTGCCGAAGCGGTTGAAGCGGATTTCTTTGATCCGCCGGCAGATTTTTTTTTCTTGCTTCCCGACATGAATACAATACATTCCTTTCATAAAAAAATGGTCTGACTATTATTGTATCGTCTTCCGGCTGTTTTGGCAAGCACTTTTTATTAAATTCCCGATCGGAGACAAAAAAAACCGGCCGTCCTATTGGACGACCGATTTGATGTTGGCGTCTACCTATCTTCCCGGACCGTCACCAGTCAAGTATTTTCGGCACAAGTGA
>CAMJHU010000345.1 GCA_946405565.1 uncultured Clostridia bacterium | reverse complement strand
GCAGTTCTCCAATGATCAGATTGAAAAAGAACTCCGGTTTGAATACCATCTTTCGGAGGAGCAGGCAAAACAGTATTTGCAGACCTGCGACGCGTAATCCTAAAAAAAAACGACCTCGTCCTGCGCTTGCCACATAAAAGGCATAGGACGAGGTCGTATTTTTTGAAAAGCTGTCAGTTTGATTCCTGCACCGCCGCGGGATTTTCTTCCCGCACTGCCTGTACATAATCGTCCAGAGAAAGACCCACTTTCCGCATGGTGAGTGCCGTATCGGTGCCGACGTAGCGCAGGCGCCACGGCTGGGAGGATTTGCGGATCACAAATCCGTAAGTAGGCGCATTTTCACAAATCCAGAGATATTGGTCAGTGGAGGCAAAGCGATCCACAGAAGAAAAGTCGGTGGATACGTCTATCAGGGTGCCGAGCTGCGCTTCGCTCTCCCCCGGTACCGCGTATTCCCGCAGCGCCTGCTCGCGGGCTTCCGCGGCAGACGCCCCGTCCGCGATGTATTTATCAATACATTCTTCCAGTACGGCGCTTTGTTCGTCATAGGAAACATAGCCGCGAATGGGGATAATCGCCATGCCGTCGGCAGCCATGGCGTCCACCATGGCAAGAAACCGTTCGGCGGCATCCGCGCGCAGAAAGACCGACGCGCCGTTGGGCAGGGTATTGAGCGACACCAGATCAGCGGGGACATCGTTACGGGACAGCGGGGCTTCGCTGTTCACAATGCGGGGATAGGTGCTGACCTCCCGCAAGGTCTGACGCGCGGCGGACACTTCTATGACGGAATCCTCCGTCCTGCGTCCCGACTGCCATAAGAACACCGATACCGCCAGTATGACCGCAGCCAGCGCAACGGGGATACAGCGGCGCAGGAGCCTCAGCCGTCTGCTTCTGGGGGTGGAAGCCTTGGGAATGTAGACCGGCGTATAGTAATGTCGGCGGGAATCTCTGCTCTTTACGCCGTTCCCGCGAGTGAATCTGTCGGCCATTTGTCTCGTCCTTCCTTTCTGATATTCCGTGCGATACAGAGGGCATACTTCTGAGTTCACTCCCTATTATAGTCTGAAAATGTGTCCATCCTGTGTGGAAATTGCATGGTTCTGTGGGGAGATATTTGAAAAGATTTGGTATGGAATATGAACCGAAAATGAATATTTTCAGACGATGCGACAAATGGGTCAAAAGGCAACAAAAGGCGGAATCACGCGGATAGGGCGGATGGACTTTCTAAAAATTGTGTGAAAAGTCGGACGGGACACTTGCAAAAAAGCCCGAAATATTTTACTATAATTATGAGACACAAAACAAAAAGGCAAGAAGGAGTGGACGCAGGATGGGCGGCGGATTTGGCAGCGGCGGCTACCGTTTCGACGGTGACGCACGCGATGATGAACTGGAAAGCGGCTTTGAGGAAGACCGTTTCGAGGACGAGTATGACGACGATTATGACGATTACGACGACCGGCGCCGTGACGATTATGATGACGATGCCTTTGATGACGATTTCGACGACGGCTATTTGGCGCGCGGCGGTCTCGACGACGATTTTGACGACGACTTTGACGACCGCTATAACCGGCGCGGTTCCTCACAAAGAAACCGCGGACGGGCGGCTTCGTCCCGCCGAGAGGACAGCAGACGGAAAACGCCTGTCAGCCGCATCAACTACGACGATTTCGAGGACAAGAGCTACTATCGTTTTGACGACGGCAGCGGACGGCGTGCTTCCCGCAACGTGGTACCGGACCGTCCCCGCCGGGAACCTGTCAAGCGGCAGGAACCCGAACTGTACGACGACAACCGCCGCCGCAAAAAGCGCGCGGAAGTAAAAGCACAGCGAAAGACCGACAGTTACTATGATTACGAGCCGGCGGATACCGATTGGGACGACGACGCCTATTACGACGACGACGGCTATTTTGACGACGGCGGCTACAATGGGCGCGACCGCGCGCCTGCCGCCCGCACGCCCGAAGCCATTCCGCCGATTTACGCGAAATATCTGGGCAACGGCGACGGATATTACGAGGAACATTACGGCAAGACTGCCCGCAAAAACAATGCTGTCAGTCTGCAAACCTACCGCACCCGCAAGCGTCTCAAAGTGCTGGGCATTGTGACCGGCTGCGCCACCGTGGTGCTGCTCATTGCCTATTATCTCACCTTTATCCGCATTTACCGACCGGTGGAGATTGCCAATTCCATCGTGAATCTTCAGACCGCCGACGCCACTACCATGCTGCGCAGCGTCATCGGCACCCAGCTCAGCGACAAAACGCTGTATATGGTGGTCAACGGCGAGACCTTCTCCATGAATCTCGGCGAATACGGGTTCAACTATTCGTCCGACGCCGACGGTTCCACCAATACCGTCACCGATACCGGCGAGGATGGCAAGGAAGTCAAGACCACCACCGCCACTTACGGCAATATCAGTTACAATCAGACCAAGCTGGAAGAGCTGCTGAACAGCATTTCGGATAAATACGGCAAGACGATGGTCAAGCCGTCCTATACCATCGAAGGCGATCAGCTGGTTATCAAGTCGGGGAGCGACGGCATCGGCATCGACGAAGCCAGTCTGATGAAAGAGGTGCTGGAACGCATTAAGCAGGGCAATTACGACGAACGGCTGATGGAGGAAATGGTGACGACGCAGGCGCCCGAAGTCGATATTGACAAAATTTACAAAGAAGTGGTCTGCGACGTGATGGACGCGTCTTCTTATGTGGATGAGAACGGCGAGACGATTTACAGTTCCGACGTGGTGGGCAAGAAATTCAATCTCGAAGAAGCGCGTTCCACCGTGGCAGCCGGCGGCAACACATGGAGCATTCCCCTCAAGCTCACGCAGCCCAAGGTCACGCTGGTCGAACTCAAGGCGCCGACCTGTCC
Organism: uncultured Clostridia bacterium; assembly: GCA_946405565.1. Lineage (GTDB taxonomy): Bacteria > Bacillota > Clostridia > Oscillospirales > Acutalibacteraceae > RUG762. Next base: position 96 of record CAMJHU010000345.1, on the reverse strand, counting down.
CGATCTGCTCGCCGAAACTACCACCGAATTCAAGGCGACCAATAAGACCCGTGCCGCCAATATCAAGAATGCTGCCAAGCGCATCAATACCTACGG
>CAMJHU010000344.1 GCA_946405565.1 uncultured Clostridia bacterium | reverse complement strand
GCGGTGGAAGGCAAGACCTACACCGCCACCAAGGACATGAACGTCGTGACCGTCACGGGTCTGAGCGTCAAGACGCCGCCGGCGACCGTCGGCATCGGCGACACGCTCAATCTGAATGAATTGGTGCTGAATGTCCACACCTCCGACGGACTGACCAGCGAGGTGCCCTATGCAAACTTCTACCGCTGGAGCCTCACGCCGTCGGTCAAACACGGCACGACGCTCACCAAATCCGACCGCGTGCTGACCATCACCCATCCTGACAGCGGTCAGACCGTGGACATCGAACTGTGGGCTTCCACCGAGCATGATATTACCGTCACGAATGACAGCAACGGCACCGCGAAGGCTTCGGTTGACAAAGCCGACCCGGGCGATACCGTCACCCTGACCGCCACGCCAAACGAGCATTACCGTCTCAAGGAATGGCAGGTTGTGAGCGGTGATATCACCATTGAGAACGATCAATTCACTATGTCCGACAAGGACGTGACAATCAAGGCGATTTTCGAGCCTGACCATACGCTCACGCACTTCGCGGCAGTTGCCGCCACCTGCGAGACCGACGGCAGTATCGAATACTGGCACTGCGACGGCTGCGACAGATATTTTGCCGACGCGGAAGCAAAGAAAGAAATCACGAAGGACGATATTCCGATTCCGGCACCCGGTCACGACTGGGACGACGGTGCGGTGACGCAGGCTCCCACCTGCGACAAGGACGGCACGAAGGTTTACACCTGCCGACGCGACGCCAGCCACACCAAGACCGAAACAATCCCCGCGCTGGGACATGATCTGACGCTGGTTCCGGCAGTCGCGGCGACCTGCGAAACTGACGGACATTCCGCCTATTATGTCTGTGAACGCTGCGGCAGGCTCTTTGCGGACGGGACGGCGGCGATTGAAATCACCGACCCGGACAGCGTGGTCATTGACGCACTCGGTCACGATTGGGGCGCGTGGACGACAATCACGCCCGCAACCGAAACGGCGGAAGGACTGGAAAGACGTATCTGTTCACACGACCCGACGCATATCCAGACCCGACCCATTCCCGCACTGTCGCACACTCACAAGCTCACGGAAGTGGAAGCGGTTCCCGCGACCTGCGAAGCGGACGGTCACACCGCCTACTGGATGTGCGACGGCTGCGGCAGAATCTTCTCCGACGCGGCGGGTACGACCGAAATCAATAGGGAAGATACCGTGCTGAAAAAACGCGGTCATGACTGGGACGAAGGAACCGTCACCACCGACCCGACCTGTACGGAGGACGGCGTGAAGTCTTTTACCTGCCGTCACGACGCAAGCCACACCAAGACCGAGCCGGTTGCCAAACTGGGGCATGAACTGAAGCTCGTTCCGGCAGTGGCGGCGACCTGCGAAACCGACGGACGCAAGGCGTATTACGACTGCACACGCTGCGGCAGACACTTTGCCGACGCGGCGGGCAGCAAGGAAATCACCGACCTTGCCACACTGGTCATTCCCGCCATCGGTCATGCCTACGGCAGCCCCGTCTGGACATGGACGGCTGACCACAAGGCAACCCTCACCCTGACCTGTTCGCACGACGCGGCGCATACGCAAAGCATTCCCGCGATTGTCACGAGCCAGACCGACGCCCCGACCTGTACGACGGCAGGCAAGACGGTTTATACGGCGCTGGTCACGTTTGAAAGTGTGACCTATACCGACGAAAAAACCGTGACGATGCCCGCCACAGGTCACAAGGCGACGCTGGTCAAAGCCGTCGAGCCGACCTGCGAAAAGAACGGCAGCAAGGCGTATTATGTCTGCGAACACTGCGGCAAGTGGTTCGAGGACGCGACCGCATCGGTGGAAATCACCGACAAGAGCAGTGTGGTCATTCCCGCGCTGGGTCACGATTACGGCAATCCGCAGTGGACATGGAGTGCCGACGATCAGGCAACGGTGTCCTTTACCTGCCGCCGCGACGACAGCCATGTGAAGACCGTCACGGCGACGGTCACAAGCGAGAGAACCGAACCTACCTGTCTGCACGACGGACAGCTTGTCTACACCGCGACGGCGAAATATGACGGCAGAACCTATACCAACACCAACACCGTCAGACTCCCCGCACTCGGTCACGAACTGCACCTCATTCCGGCAGTGGCGCCGACCTGCGAGAAAGACGGAAACATCCAATATTACCTCTGCGCACGCTGTGGCAAACTGTTTGCGGACGCGGAAGGTAAGACGCAGATCAAGCAGGAAGACACCATCCTTCCCGCGAAGAATCACGACTGGAACGGCGGTGTGGTCACCACGCAACCGACCTGTACGGAGCCGGGCGTAAAGACCTTCACCTGTCTCAACGACCCGACCCATACCCGTACGGAAGAAATTGCCGCTCTCGGACATTCGCTCACCCGCGTGGACGAAATTCCCGCGACCTGCGAGAACGAGGGACGCGCGGCGTACTATGGATGCGACGTCTGTGGCAGGTATTTTGCCGACGCGACCGGCATCATGGAAATCATCGATCTCAGTACGCTGGCTACGCCCGCGCTCGGTCATGTCTACGGCGAACCGGCATGGCAGTGGAACGGCACCGAGACGGCTACTGCCGTATTCACCTGCACCCGCGACGCTTCCCATGCGGAACGCATGACGGCAACCGTCACGGCGGACACATCCGAAGCCGACTGCGAGAAGGACGGACGCGTCACCTATACGGCAGCCGTGATTTTCGGCGGCAGAACCTACACCCACAGCAAGACCGTCAAGGTGCCGCCGCTCGGACACAGACTCCGCCATGTGGAAGCCGTTCCCGCGACCTGTGAGACCGACGGCAACACCGAACACTGGATTTGCAGGCAGTGCGGCAAGTACTTTGCCGACGAAACCGGCACAACCGAAATCAGCGCGGACGATGTGATTCTTGCGAAACTCGGTCACGATTGGGACGAAGGAACCGTTACCACCGCCCCGACCTGTGAAACCGACGGCGTGAAGACCTTCACCTGCCGTCACGACGCAAGCCACACTTACAC
>CAMJHU010000343.1 GCA_946405565.1 uncultured Clostridia bacterium | reverse complement strand
CACGTCGTAGCGGTCGTAGTCGATCAGACGCAGCAGGGTCAGCAGTGTGGTAGTCACGCCGTTCATGGCGAAGCTGCCGCCGTTGATGAGCAGCTTTTTCTTGTCGGTGACGATATTTTCCACCAGACGGCATTGGGAATGATCCTGCTTGAAGATGCCCTGAATGACCCGTTCGCACACCCTTCCGTCGTCAAATTCGCACGCCCACGCTTTCATTCTGTCGTAGGGTCCGGCATATTGCCGGCGCACCTGATCCGCTTCACCGATCCAGCGGGCGATAGCGTCCATATCGCAGGAATAAGGTCCCGGCAGGTCGTCGAGGGTGAAATACATTCCCCGCTGCTCACGGTAGGTGTCAATGTCGGGGATATAAAAGAGGATGGGGCGGTCGATCAGCAGAAAATCAAAAAACAGACTGGAATAATCCGAAATGAGGATATCGGTGATGGACAGCAGTTCATCGGTATCGACACACTGGGAGATATATTTACCGCTTGCCCGCTCTTCCTTGCTCAGCAGTTTGTAGACAGCCGGGTGGGGTTTGATGAGAATCTGATAGACGCTGGTGTCAATGTGATGGTTCAGATAATCGCAGAACTCGTCATAACGGGCGATATCGTTCTGCGCGTGTTCCACATCGCCGCCTGCGCCCTTCCATGTGGGGGCATAGAGAATGATTTTTTTGGCAGGGTCAATCAAGGTGCCGCGCCGCTCCAATTTGCCGATAACGCTTTCCCGCGAAGCGTTCAGCAAAAGGTCATTGCGGGGATGACCGCATTCGGTGATACGTCCCGCATAGACGCCCCGCAGCTTGTAGGAATCGAGAAAAATCCGGGTGGTAAAGCGGCAGGGCGAAAGAATATAATCCGTCTGCAGGAAATTGTGCATGGTATTGCGCACACTGTACTTGCCGTCGGGGGTATCATAGCCGAGGGTTTTAAGCGGAATGCCATGCCATGTGTTCACAAAAATCTGCTCCGGCTTTTTGGTAAAATAGTACGGAAGAGTAACATTGATGATGAGGTACTTGGCGGAGGTAATCGCATTGAAATACCCCGCGCTATTCTTGCCGACGAATTTTACATTATCGTAGGCGGCATATTCCTCCGCCAGCAAGGCGCGTTCGGCAGGATCATTGATTTGCCAGATATGGGTGTATGTTCCGAAGTCAGCCGATTGCAGCAGCGTCTTAAAAATCGCATACGGACTGCACAACATACCCGAACCGTAATGCGAACAATAAAAAATCTGTCTGGCATCGACCTTATTCTTTTTGTAATACCGCACATACAGCGCGCCCAGTCCCACCGTCGCGGCACTGCCCGCGGATTTTTTGATTTTACCCAAAAAGCCCAAATGAACATCTCCCATCATCGTGATCCGGTATGGTTTTCGGTCAGACAGTAGCAGCCAATGTCTCGATTTCCTGTAAGGAAAGATCGGTGTATTGCGACACTTCCTCCAGTGACAGTTTGCCGTCCTGTATCATTTTCAATGCTTTTCTGATAGAGGATTCTCTCACTCTCGCCCGTTCTTCTCTTTTGCCTTCCTCTCTGCCTTCCTCTCTGCCTTCTTCTCTGCCTTCTTCTCTGCCTTCCTCAAAACTCTCCTTTTTGACTTCTTCCATAATCTGACACATATTGGTCACTCCTTTCCGGTCTTCTTTAAAATACCGCATCCGGTCCGCCAGCACCGAAGAGATGATCTCATTCGGATTGGCACATCGCAGATCGTGCAGCAAATTTCCTAACGGTGAATTGCCTTCATACGACGCGTTGACATATATAATGTGAGCGCTGTCACCAAATGCCATGCCTGTTTGGGTCACGGTACGCTCGACATTGTAGAGCGGCAGGTCACTCCCCCAATAATCATTTTCCGTAATAAAGATCACATACGTTTCGGGCAATGCTTCATAGTGCTCGCCCTGTACCAGAATATGACCGTCCATAAGGCTGCTGTTGTAACGTGCCCGTTTGGGCGTAGCGCCTTTGTCCGTGCGCTGCATTTCGATATCATACAGCACACCCGCGCTGTCAATCGCCAGCACATCGAGTACAACCGAATGTCCGTGAAGATTTTTAATGGAATACTGCGTTTTGTTTTCGACAATGCGCAAATCCGCCTTGTCCAGCAGCACCTGCAGCAAATATTCGGTACATTCACCGCCGTCCTCAAAACAAACGGCGAAAAACGTATCATCCAACAGTCGGAAACGGCGGATTCGTTCAATGTCTTTCCGCGGAAAGGGAACGCCCTGTATCCATATGGTATCATTGTTCAAGGTCCGACATCTCCTTTCCCCTCTTATTCTACCAAATTGTCATGCGTATTGCAATATGAAAATCAGAAATGATGTTTGATCACCCGTTTTTCAGGGGGCGGCGGGGTCATATAGTCGCCGTAGATCGTGGTCAGAATCAGATCGGGGTTCTGGGGGACAGGAAACATACCGTCCTCAAACGGTACCCGGACCGGCTCGCCGAATGCTTCCTTGGGAAAGGTTTCCTTCTGCACCTTATAATAGCTGGCAAGACAAACCACATAAGGGTTGTCAGGGGCGTTGTATCTGAGATAATTGCGGTTGATGCACCGGAACAGGAATTCCCGCGTGACAAAATGCGAAGCAAAGCGCAGTACTTTTTTGGCAAAGGTATCATCCTCAGCGGTTCGCATTTTCTGTGAGAGCGTACCGCGCAGAATCCGCGCCATAGTACCTTGCACAGTTTGCCCGAAGGAGGAGCGCTTCGGCACGTTATCCAGTGGAAAGATGTCGATCATAGGACCGTTGTTGGGGGTAACATGGGCAATATGCGACTGACGGAACTTTGGGTCGTCGGTGATAAGACGCACCTTCATCAGTGGCGTCCAGCAGTTTGCCATCGTGGTGTAGTGCTGAATCTCATACCTCTCCCCCATCGCGGCAGGCGCAATCTGCAAAAAGCGCTCATAGTCATCCCGCATCATGAGCAGATCAATATCATCATCCCACGGGATAAATCCCTTATGGCGAACCGCACCAAGCAATGAA
>CAMJHU010000342.1 GCA_946405565.1 uncultured Clostridia bacterium | reverse complement strand
GCTGATTCTCGGAGAGGTCTGGGAAGACGCAGTTCTGAAAGAGAGCTATGGCGCCATCAAGTCCGCTTACCTCACCATGGGCAATTCCGAAGATTGATGATTGATACCGCTACCATGCTTTACAATGATATGCCCCATCCCTCTTCCAACTGAGAAAGGAGATGAAACATCATGAAAAAAACAATCAGAATCATTATAGCCATTCTTACCGCCGGATTAATGCTCATGGCGCTGACTGCCTGCGACAGCAAGAAGGAAGATACCGGCGAAGACGATACCGTCAATGCAGAAACCTTCATGAAGGCGATTTTTGAGAACCTCATGTCGAACGACCAATACGCGGAATGGAAACAAATGAATCCCGAAGCTAAAATAGTGGAAAAGCTGGACAGGAGCACCATCACCTTCACCGTCACAAGCGATGTGGATTACAGCGATATGAATGACGAGGATTTTACGAATGATAAGCCTGTTATCGCCGGCGAATATGTCTTTACACTCGACGGAGATTATGTTGTCTACACTTCACAGGACGCTGCTCACTTAAGCAATCCGTTCCTGGTGTATGTCGAAACAGCCATCTTAAATTATTACGATCTGAGTTTTGTTGACGCAAACGAATATATCAACAATCATCCCAATAACACTTATTATATTACAGATAAAGAGACCAATACCGTCAAGATGTACGCTGCCGACAAGTGGAATATAAAATAGTCTGACAGCCACATCACTGTATCATAATTGTCTAATAAAGGAGTTTTTCATCATGAACAAATCTTTCAAAAGAACCATCGCAGCAATTTCCATGACTGCCATGCTCGCGGCAGGTTTTGCCCTGCCCGTTTCTGCGGCAACGCAGGTCGAGGTAACGGGCAATCCCGTGATGATCAGAGCCGACGCAGGTCTGAAAAACACCGTTGTCAGCAAGGCGCACAAGGGCGACAAGTACGTTTATGTCGGACAAAAAAAGGATTCCACCGGCAGAGTGTGGTACAATATCAAATATTCCGGCAATAAAACCGGCTGGATTACCTCGCAGTTTGCCAAGAAAACGGAGACTTCGGCTGCCAACCCCGTAAAGGCGTATGAAGGTACCTATCAGTGCGACCGCGCGACCATTACGGTCAAGGCAAGCGGCAAGAGCGACGCGAAGATTACCGTGAAGTGGGGTTCGTCCGCATGGGAAAATTCTGTCTGGGAAATGAGCGGTATGTTTGATTCGTCGGTTTACCGCGTTGATTACGGCAACGGTGTCAGAATGGATTATGTCTACAACGACAACGGCAGTGTGTCCTCCAAGAAGGTTGCTTACAAAAACAGCACCGGTAGAGTACAGTTTAAGGACACCAAAACGCTTGTCTGGCGCGATGAAAACGAGCAGGACAACGGCGAGATGACCTTCACCAAGATCAGCGACACGGCAACCCAGCCGGAACAGCCCGTCGCCACCGCCAAGCAGGTGCAGATTACCGGCAATCCTGTGAATGTCAGAGCCGACGCGGGTACCAATTACAATAAACTCGGCAAAACTTCCAAGGGCAAGACATATACCTACCTCGCCAGTAAGAAGGATTCGTCCGGCAGAGTGTGGTACCAGATTCAGTACACCTCCAAAACCAAAGGCTGGGTGATGGGTAGTTTGGCCAAGCTGGTTGGTCAAACGGCTGCCGTCAAAGAAGATGCCTTCATGAAGGCGATTTTCAAAGACGTCACGTCGAGCGACCAGTACAAGGAATGGAAAAAAATGAATCCCGAAGCCACGATAACGGAAAAGCTGAGCGGAAGCACCATCACCTTTACCGTCACGGGCGGTCTGAATATCGACGGCATGGATGATGAAGATTTTACAAATGATAAACCTGTCATCGCCGGAAAGTATGTCTTTAAACACAACGGAGATTATGTCGTCTATACTTCGCAGGACGCTAAGCACCTAAGCAATCCGTTCAATGCGTTTATCTTAATTGCAATCTGCGATTATTACGGAATGAGCTTTGTAACCGCCAACGAATATATTGCCGCTCATCCGGATAACACTTATTATATCGAAGATAAAAAGGCTAATACCATTAAGATGTACGCTGCCGCCAAGTGGGATACGGCAACCGAGCCTGAACAGCCTTCCGCCGCCGCCAAGCAGGTACAGATTATCGGCAGCTCTGTGAACGTCAGGTCTGGCGCTGGAACGAATTACAAGAAGCTGGGCAGCACCTCCACGGGGAAAAAGTACACCTATCTTGCCAGTAAGAAAGCCTCCAACGGCAGAGTGTGGTATCAGATTCAGTACACCTCCAAAACCAAGGGCTGGGTCAGCAGTGGTTATGCCAAACTGGTGGAACCGCTGCGATAAATCCTGCAACAGCGTATGAAGGCTCCTATTAGAGCAACCGAGCGACTGTTACGGTCAAGGCAAGCGGCAAGAGTGATGCGAAGATCACCGTAGAGTGGGCTTCGTCTGCATCGGAAAAGACCGTCTGGGAAATGAGCGGTATGTTTGATTCATCGGTGCGCCGCGTCAATTACGACAACGGCGTCAGAACCGATTACGTCTATGACAGTAACGGCAATGTATCCTCCAAGAAAGTGGTTTATAAAAACAGCACCGGCAGAATTCAGTTTAATGACAAAAAGACGCTTGTCTGGCGCGATGAAAATGAGCAGGAGAATGGTGAAATGACCTTCACCAAAAGCAACTAACGATTGCAATTTGTCTTAGCGTCACAAACAGCACACCGCTCAATCTGCGCATGATATGTGCAGATTGCCGCGGTGTGCTGTTGTTCCTTTATCAAAAACAGGAGAATTGCTTGATAAGTGAAACAATGGCGATGGTGCTAATAATCTGACCATGCTTTGCCTGCATTACGCCAAAAAATAAACGAAAGAAGTGCTGATGAATGAGTCAAAAAATCAATTCTGCAACCACTATTCACAACTTAGTGAAATAAACTTCCTCCGTCTTGCCTGCGGCAAGCCTCCCTCAAAGAGGGAGGCAATCTCCGGCTCCCTCTTTGAGGGGGCTGTCAGCG
>CAMJHU010000341.1 GCA_946405565.1 uncultured Clostridia bacterium | reverse complement strand
AAGAAGACCGGCAAGAAGGTCTATGAAATCCTGCCGCTGGACAAAACCAAGGATTGGAAGAAGTCCTTCGGTGTGAATGATTCCACGACCTATCTCATGGAGAAATCGTATAACCGCACGGTCAAACTGACGGGCGATGGTATCGGACAGGCGCAGCAGTATTACCGTACTGCCGCCAAGGAAATTCTCAGCGACAGCGACTACGGCAAAGCGTAAATGAAATGAGCAAAGCACGATTATTCCAGTGAAGAGGTGTTGTCATATGTCTGAAAATCAGAGCGCATTTGTCTGTCCGCCCTATCAGGTGGTCATTTCCTGTCTGATGGCGGACGAAGCCGGCAAGCGCACCCGCGATTCGATTCTGGCAAAGCAGCTTGCCAGACGGCTGGCACAGCAGGGCGTGCGCGCCTATCTGCGGAGCAGTCACGACGGTTCGACGGAAATTTCCGAGGAAGAACGGCTTGCCATGCGGGAAGCGACGATTCTGGTGCTGGCGGGAACCGACCCGGCATATCTCGGTTCGGCGCAGGTGCGAGCCGACTACGACGCGTTCCGCGAGGCAGTGTATGCGGAACAGAAGCAGAAGTGGCGCATTGTCACCTTCCTGTCCGGCATGAGCGCTGAGGAACTGCCCGAAGCGTGGCGCGAGCATCGCAGCTTTGACCGGTTGCAGGAAGACGAACTGGTTACATGGATTGTGGAGAAGCTCGCTGCCCAGCCGCCGAAGGCTTGTGTGAGCGACGCGGCGGAAGAGTCGGTCAGCGTGGAAGAGTATCCGTCCGCGGCGGAAGAATCCGCGACGGAGGATCCCCTGCCGACGTCCGACGAGCTGTTCCCGGCGCAGAATCTGTCGCCCACGGTTCGTCAGGGCAGCAGGGCGCGCCGTCAGGGCATGATGCTGGAGGAAATGGAAGAACCGCCGCGCAGTGAGGTTTCACTGCCTGCCGCGCCGCCGCTTCCGTCCATGCCCCAGAACGGCAAGAAACTCCGTCCCGTACCGTCCATGCCGATACCGTCCGACCTGAACCGACCGATTGCGCAGGTGGTCAAGCCCACCAAGATGAATAAGGTGGATTTCTCGGTGGTCTCTCCCGAAGCGGTCAAACCGGGCAGTACGTCGGTGGTGGACGTGTATATGTACACCAAGAGCCAGCGGAAGATTGTGGATAAGGCGATCAAAGCCGCCAAGGAAAAGGTGACCGAATCGGCGCGTACCGGCAGCAGTGTGTCGGTGCGTCAGGGCAGCAGCGTGACCGTGGAGATCACGTCGGAGGATGCGGTGATTGCCGAGCCGCAGGAAACTTTGCAGTGGAACGGCGACGCGCTGGATTTTCAGTTCCGCTTCTCACTGCCCGAAACGTGGGACAAAAACCGCAAAAAGCAGCTCGATTTTGCCTGTCATGTGCGGTTTGACGGCATTCCCGTGACGCGGCTGTATTTCTCGGTGCCGGTCAATACCGCCAAGCGGGTGCCGGTGAAGTTTACACGCAAGGACAGCCGACGGGCGTTTGTTTCCTATTCCAGCAAGGACCGGGCGCTGGTGGTGGAACAGCTCAGCGCCATTCAGTCCGTCGCGCCCAAGCTACGCTTCTGGATGGACAGCCAAAGCATGACGGCGGGCGATCAGTGGCGCCCAGCGATTCTCTCCGCCATCAAGCGCGCCGACGTCTTTCTGCTCTTCTGGTCGCGGCACTCCAAGGAATCCTCCGAGGTGCGCAAGGAATGGGAATACGCGCTGACACTGGAACAGGGTCAGGCAAAACGCGGGCGGCACGGCGAGCGCTTTATCGCGCCGGTGCCGCTGGAAAGTCCGAAGGAATGCCCGCCGCCTGCCGAACTCGGTGATCTGCATTTCGGCGACCCGTCGTTTGACGCGGGCATCGAACACGTCGATGAGGTACATTTCGTGACGGATAAAGCCAAAACAGGGAATATCAAATTCTTCTGAGTTTTTAATCTTTTTCATATAAAAAAAGACGATAGGTAATTTTAGTGATTCCTGTCGTCTTTTTTGTTGATAAGTTGGGAAAAATGTGTGGGTGAATGTTTTGTGTTTTCAAGTAGGTTTTAATTAACGGGTGTAGAATCATACTGTGCTCAGAAGGGAGGACCATTCGCATGGAACACACCAAAAGCCGAGAAGTGTTATGGAATGCCTTGGGAACGGTGAATTACGTCGCGGCGTATTATACGGAATCGCAGCAGGAAGCGGCGTGCAAGGCGCTGTCAGAAGCGGAGCGCTATCTGACGGAGATGGATGACCGCCTGTCGGTCTTTAAGGAAAACAGCGAAATATCGCAGATCAACCGCTGTGCGGGACAGTGTGATACGTGGGTGAGCGAAGATACCTTTACGCTGCTGCAACTGGCAAAATCCTACGGTACCATGACCGGCGGCGCCTTCGATATCACCACACTGCCGCTCACCCATTCCCGGAACGGGGAAGCAGGCGGGAGGGTCAATTACCGCGACCTGCTGCTGCACCGCCGGGAACGCCGTGTCAGACTGCGCTATGCGGGACAGGGCATTCATCTGGGCGGTATCGCCAAGGGATATGCCGCCGACCGGATCGCCGCGCTGCTGACCGCTGCCGGCATTACACAGGCGACGATTGATCTGGGCGGCACGGTGCGGCATATCGGCACGCCGAAGTCCACGGGAATCCGGCATCCGTTTGACCCCGACCGGGTTGCGGCGGTGCTGGAAAGTGCGGACGAGGCGATTGTGACGTCGGGACTGTATGAGCGCGGCAGCCATATTTTTGACCCGACCACGGGGAATCCTGCCGTGACCGATCTCGCGTCCGCCACGGTGGTGGGACCCAACGGCGCTGCTGCCGACGCGGCAGCCACGGCGTGTCTGGTGCTCGGCAGCCGGAGAAGTGCCGCGCTGCTGAAAAAAATGAAGCTGGACGGACTGCTGATCCGGCGGGACGGAGGGGTATTTGTTACGTCGGCACTGCAATCGCGGTTGAAGCTGATCAGCGGCGCGTAATTAGCCGCGAAGCGGCGGGGATTCCAAAGGGACGAGTCCCTTTGGC
>CAMJHU010000340.1 GCA_946405565.1 uncultured Clostridia bacterium | reverse complement strand
GGTGGAATTTTTTGATGTGGTCTTGGTAGTCTTGGTGGTTTTGGTCGTTTTCACGGTTATGGCAGTAGTCGTCACCTCGGCGAGTTCCGATGTTTCGGTTGACTCCGGATCATCCGGCGTGGAAACGTCCTCTTCGGGCTGCGTTGTGGTAGTGGCAGCTTCCTTCGTAGTCTTGGCTGCCTTGGTTGTCGTGGTAGTCTTTGTGGTTTTGGCAGTGGTCGCGTTGGGCGTCACTTCAAGATAATTCCCCGCGATCCATCCATACTGCCCATTGATTTTGATCTTATACCAATTCCCCTGTTTTTCCAGCAGCGTGACGGAGCGGTTCTCGGTCAGCACATACAGCACCTTGCTGGTAGTGTTTCGCTCGGCACGTACATTGAGAAACTCGGTCTTTACGACACCCTTCCCATAGGTCGTCGAGGCGGCGCCGCTCACCGAAATGACTGTCGGGCTGCCCGCCGTCATAGGTGCCGCCGCATGAACCGTCGCGACTCCTTCAATCATCAAAAAAGCCGTCGCTGCCGCAAGTAGGGAGATGGCTTTCCGCATTCCCCTGTTATGCGTACACATGACTGAATCCTCCTTCTTTATTTTTTAACAAAATCACAACAGTTAATGAACCACTATCCACAACTTAAGCACTCCCCCAGTCGGCTACGCCGACAGCCCCCTCAGAGAGGGAGCCAATAATGCCTCCCTCTTTGAGGGAGGTGGCTCGCCGAAGGCGAGACGGAGGGAGTGAATTTCACTAAGTTGTGAATAGTGGTTAATGAACTATATATGTCTATTATAGCGATTCCCCGAGATAATTGCAAATCCTTCTGTTATAAAAAACCAAATTCTTCCATTTTCTCTCTTTTTACCAAAAAGCATATCATTTTTTTGGCTGTTTGACTTGTATCTGGAGGGTTGGCAAGGGGCGGTTCCGTGGTCATCGTTCATCCAAAACATTAATCCATCACCTGAAAGTCGGCATTCGCCACATGGCTGCCACATACACATATCTCAAATTCCGCTTCTCCCAGCACCTCGTCATCCTTACGGCGAGGGATAAAATCGTGCTCGCCCAGCGACAGTGTGACCCTGCGGCGAAAAACCTCCGCATCGCCCCATTTTGGCGAACGGATAACGGGCAGCGGACCGCTGGCGTCGGCTGTGTCAAAATCCATCCGTCCCAAAAGTCCCGCACCCTGCAGCTTCATAAATGCCTCTTTGGCTGTCCATATCTCACAAAAACGCCGCCGGGCTTCCGGCTCGGAACGTGCCAGACCTATATAATCCCGCTCGCCGCGTGTGAATATCCGCTCAATCACCGCGTTGCCGGAACGGCTCGCCAGCTCCACATCCACGCCGATTTCTTCATCCGAAAACGCCGCTAGGACAATATTTCCGCAGTGGGACAGATTAAAATGCACGCCGCAGTTGTCAATATACGGTTTTCCGTTTGATCCCGCCGAAATAATCAGCGAATCATACCGCATTCCCGTGAGCTGTGAAACATACATTTTCACAAAATTCCGGGCAGCTTCCGACACACGTCTGCCTTTTTTATTGGTGGGCAGTCCGTCTGCATCCGGCAGATACGCCTTGAATAAAAAGATTTCCACATTTCCGTTCAACGCCAGCCACTCCTTCTCCGTCACATCGCTGTGAACCGCGCAAAAAAAATTTACAATCAACGTGAAGAAAAGTTCTTCCAAATAGATTTCACTGCTATTATAATATAAATCAGTTCTGAATGCAATCCTATTCGTGCTTTTCCACAGAAACATCAGAAAAGAGGGGGATGATTTATGAAAACGATTCCGATATGCCCATCCGCGGCGGCAGATTCGCCCGGAAGAAAACCGACGCGCCCGCTTATCAGCCGCGTCTTCGGTGTCTGGACCGTCGCGCTGATCGTCGCGGCGCTCGCTGTGACGGTTTTCACAATGGCGCTGATCCGATTTGATAAAACCAATCCTGACGATCTGGTTATCGTTCTCGATCCCGGACACGGCGGCTCCGATGTGGGTGCCAGCAATACGGCATTGGGACTGTATGAATCCGAGATCAATCTGAAAATCGCGCTTGCCTGCCGTGACAGATTGCAGCAGTACGACGGCATCAAAGTGTACATGACTCACACGGGCGTGCGGAGTGAGGTCGCCAAATCATCGCTCAGCAGCCGTGTGAGCGTGGCAGGCGAGGTGGGCGCGGACATTTTCATCAGCCTGCATATCAATTCGGCGGAACGCAAAGACGCCAACGGTGCCGAGGTCTATGTGCCTATTACCAGTCACGAACCGAAATACCATGAGGAATGCAGTCGGCTCGCCGACGGCATTCTGACCAACTTACAGGCGCTGGGTCTGGGCAGCCGCGGCGTCAAGACCCGTGCCAGCGGCGGCGGACGGGTTTACACGTTCGACGACGGCACCTCCGAAAAAGGAGACTATTACTATGTGATCGGCGAACCCATCAGCCGCCTCGGCATTCCCGGCATACTGGTGGAACACGCCTTTATCGACGGCGATTCCTCCTTTCTCGATACCGACGCCAAACTCGCCGCTCTGGGCGTAGCCGACGCCGAAGCCATTGCACGCCATTACGGACTGACGCTGAAAACCGACGCCATCGGCAGTTCTTCCTTTACCTTCGACGATGTCTCCTCTCACGCGCCTGACATTTCCTCCGATGCTTCCGACGTCAGCTCCGACGTCATGATCTCCTCTGAACCCGATACATCGGAACCCGACATCAGTTCGTCATCGGCGGAAAGTACCGTTTCCTCCGAACCGCTTGCCGTGGAGGAAGAAACCGATCCTGCCGTGCTGAAAGTAGAATCTATGATCCAGGCACTGCCCGAGTCTCCTACCGACAAAGACGGCGCCGCCGTCGGTTCCGCCCGACGTGCCTTCATCGCGCTCAGCGAATCAGGCAAAAACGCCGTGGACACCGCTCTCTATCAAAAGCTCTGCCGCGTGGTGACAACCTATGAAAATCTCACCCATCCCATTCGCTTTATGGTCAGGGACGGCTCCGAGATGTCCGTCAGCAGCATCCTCCGACACTGGTCGGTTT
>CAMJHU010000339.1 GCA_946405565.1 uncultured Clostridia bacterium | reverse complement strand
TCCCGTCACCAAGCTGTTCATCGGCAAGGACATCCGCACGATGGGCAGCGGCAATGCGGGCTTTACCAACGTACTGCGGTGCGTAGGCAAGCCGGCGGCGATTATTACCTTTATCGGGGATTTCGCCAAGGGAATCGGCGCCATTTTTCTGGGCGAAATGATTTTTCACCTGATGTGTCCGGGCGTGACGAATATTGATGAGACCGCCAAGGTAGGTGCCGCCGTAGCAGGACTTTTTGCGGTGCTGGGGCATCTGTTCCCGCTGTATTTTGGTTTCAGGGGCGGCAAGGGGGTACTCATCAGCGCGGGGATTATCTGTGCGCTTGACTGGCGGACCTTTTTGGTTCTCGCAGCGGTATTTCTCGTGGTGCTGCTGATTACCAAGACGGTTTCCAAGGGCTCACTTACCGTCGCGGCACTCTATCCGATTGTCACCTGCCTGCTCAATACCGTTATCGTGCCTTCCGACGCGTGGCTGGCGCTAACGCTGATCGCGGTATGCTTTGCGGCGCTGGTGATCTATATGCACCGCTCCAATATCCGCCGTATTCTCGACGGTACGGAGCCCAAGACCATTGCCAAGAAAAACTCATAAACATTCGTAACAAACGGACGCGGAATACAATCTTCGCTGCGGAGCGGTAAAGGATCGGTTCCGCGTCCGATGTGAAATTGGGAGGTTTCTGATTATGAAAGACGTTAAGAAAATCGCCGTACTCGGTTCGGGCGGCTGGGGTACAGCCATGGCGATGTCCGCCGCTTCCTCGGGACATGACGTAACGGTCTGGTCGGCTTTCCCGGCGGAGATTGAGCGCATTGTTTCGACGGGAGAAAATCCGCTGCTGCCCGGCATCAAAATGCCGAAAGAACTGAAGTTTACGTCGGAACTGAAAGATGTGGCGGACGCGGAGATTATCATTACCGCCGTACCGTCCTTTGCCACCGCGAGCGTTGTCGCAAAGCTCGCGGAAATGGGCATTCCCGCTTCCACGCTGCTGGTGAATATCAGCAAGGGCTTTGACCCCGCGACCTGCGACCGGCTTTCCGTGACCATTCAGAAGGCGCTGCCGGATCATACAATCACGGTACTGTCGGGACCGTCCCACGCGGAGGAAGTGGCGCGGGAGATTCCGACGGCGCTGGTGGCAGCGTCATCGGACAAGGAAACCGCGCTGTTGATACAGCAGGTCTTTACCACGCCGCGTCTGCGGGTTTATACCAACAAGGACATGGTGGGTGTGGAACTCGGCGGCGCGATTAAAAATGTCATTGCGCTGGCGGCAGGCATTACCGACGGTCTGAAGCTGGGCGACAATACCAAGGCGGCACTCATGACGAGAGGGCTGAGTGAAATCGGGCGTCTGGGCAAAGCGATGGGCGGCAGCGAAAAGACCTTTGCGGGACTGACCGGTGTGGGCGATTTGATTGTGACCTGTACCAGTATGCACAGCCGCAACCGCCGCGCGGGTATCCTGATTGGCGAGGGCGTTCCTGTGGAGGAAGCCATCAAGCTCGTCGGTACGGTGGAAGGTTATCACGCGGCGCGTCTGGCGCATATTCTCAAAGACCGTTACCAGGTAGAGATGCCGATTATGGATGCCTGCTACAAGGTCTGTTATGAAGGCGGCAATCCTATGGAACAGGTCAGTCATCTGATGACACGTCCCACCTGTCATGAGGATGATGACACATGGCTTAACGATTGAGAATAACACCGGGGAGGTTTGTGCTTCATGCACTATCAAGCGTTGGTTCTCGACATTGACGGAACATTGTACAATTCGGAAAAGCGTATCACACCAGCCACCAGAGAGGCTATTTTCCGGGCAAGAGAGGCAGGCAAGGTGATAGCCATTGCCTCGGGTCGTCCGCTGCCGGGCGTGCTGGCGGCGGCGGCAGAACTCCGATTTGCCGAGAAGGGCGGCTATCTCATGGCGTACAACGGCGGCAGGATTTTCAACGCGCAGACGGGTAAAATCATCCGGGATGTCCGACTGTCGTCTGAAATGATTCCCCGTATCGCGGCGCTGGCGAAGTTGCACGGTGTGGCTGTCGTAGGACACGCGCCCGATGAATTGGTAACAGAGTCTCCCGATGACGAACTGATTCAATATGAAGCCCGGCTTAATAAAATGTCCGTGACAGCGATTCCTTCCTTGACAGCATACCGTCGGGAACGACTGTATAAATGCCTGATCACGGGAAAGGCGGAGAAACTGGCGGAACTGGAACAGATTGCCCTGCGGGAATTTGCCGGAGAACTGAGCATTTACCGTTCGGAACCGTATTTTCTGGAGATTCTTCCGCGCGGCGTTGACAAAGGCGGCGCGATTGACATTCTTGCCACGCATCTCGGCATCAGCAAGGATGAGGTGATTGCCTGCGGTGACGGATTCAATGATCTGTCTATGATCTGTCACGCGGGGCTGGGCGTGGCGATGTCCAATGCGCAGCCGGAGGTCAAGGCTTCAGCGGATTATGTGACCGCATCCTGTGACGAGGACGGTCTGGTACCCGTGATTGAACGTTTCCTGATGGCGGGCTGAAAATTAAAAAATCACGGATTTAGGAATATGAAAAACATCGTCGGCAGCGACGGTTTTCCGGACGTTTTTTGACCGTTTCGGAGAACACGCTGCCGACGATTGTTTTATGGTCTTTTTGTCAAATGTTCATAAAATCGGGGTTGCAATTAATGGAGCAATGGTGTATTATTATTTAGTGAATTTAACAGTGGGAGGGGTGTGAATCAGTAGTGGAAATGAAAGACGCCATCGTTGCAAGACGGTCGGTTCGCACCTATACCCGCGAACCGCTGCGGGCGTCGGTGTATGACGGTCTGGCGGATTTCATCTCGGCACTTACGCCGCTGCATGACGATATTCCGGTGGATATTGAAATCTGCGGACGGGAGGAATTTGACAGCGAGTTTTCCCGCACATGGCTCTGCCGTGCCAATGATTTTGTGGTGCTGCGTTCGGCAGCCAACGCACGGGGATATTTGCAGAACGTGGGATTTATCGGGGAACAGATTGTATTATGGCTCACACATATGGGACTGGGTACCGGGTGGTTCGGCATGGTAC
>CAMJHU010000338.1 GCA_946405565.1 uncultured Clostridia bacterium | reverse complement strand
AATCATTCCCACAGAGCAGTTATTGGCGGCCTCTTCTTCGGATGATTTAAAAGAATTCCAACTCGAAGATAATATGAAATAAACCAAAACCCGGCTTTTTCTTCCCTTTTGTTCAAGGGAAGAAAAAGCCGGGTTTATCCATTCAATTCATGATTCTATATTCAGTTGTAGCTGCCGCTGCCCAAAAAGACAAACATCCAGAATACGCTAAGCAACATACCAATCACACCGAGAATAATTCCCGCCGTCGAAAGACCCGTGGGACGGGTGCCGTCATTCTTTGTCTTAGAAATAATGCCAAAAATCAGACCGAGCAGCGAGGGCACGAACGTACAGCAAGTCAGAATACCGGCAATCCCCAGAATCAGGGACGCCACCGCAAAGCCGTCATTTCCGGCAGAAGCGGAAACGCCGATCGGCGCATACTGATAATAGCCCGCCGCATAATTGGGCTGTCCCTGCGGCTGCTGAACGTAAGGATTGGATTGTGGCTGATAGCTTTGCTGCTGGGTATAAGAGGTTGGCTGGGGCTGATAGCTCTGCGGCTGCTGGGCATAAGGATTGGGCTGAGGCTGATAAGCCGGCTGTGCATAGGGATTGGACTGAGATTG
The DNA here is from genome assembly GCA_946405565.1 of uncultured Clostridia bacterium. Taxonomy (GTDB): domain Bacteria; phylum Bacillota; class Clostridia; order Oscillospirales; family Acutalibacteraceae; genus RUG762. The sequence continues at coordinate 2,482 of CAMJHU010000338.1, read as the reverse complement.
CCCCTGTGTGGACTGCGCATAAGGACTCTGCGTAGGCTGATAGCTCTGTTCATAGGTATTCTGCTGCGGTTCCGACTGCGCATAGGGATTCTGCTGAGGCTGATAGCCCTGCGGCGCCGAAGGTTCGGATACCGTCTGTGTGGAAGAAGAATCGTCAGAAGATGATTCAGGCGTTACGACATCTTTTACCACATCGGCAATCGTATCGCCGCCGGAAAACGCGTTATTCCAATCTTCGCTCATGATAAACAGACACCTCGGTTAATTTAATTATTAAAATGAAAAGTGAAAGAGAATAAACTGCAGCGACTGCATAAGCTGATCCGCTGTATCCTTACCATAAGCGGTTTCGAGGAGCTGGCGCATCACATCGGGATGTGTGAACATATATACCATATACGCAATCCAGCAGACCGAGGCGACAATGCCGAGAATCATGCCAATCCATGATGCAACCGATTTCTTATTGCGCACTACACCGATGATACCCAGAATCGCGCCGGGTACCGATGTGAAGAAGCTGCAGCCGCACACACTGATGACGGAAAGCACAATGGAAATAATGCCCAGCACCATGCTCTTGTTTTTCTGTTCCGGCTGCACCGCCGTCTGATAAGGCATCTGTACCGGCTGTCCCTGCGGATTGACCGGCTGCTGCGCATTCTGATCAGGAGTAGGCTGATAGTTGTTGAAATTGGTGTAACCGTTCTGATTGTTCTGATTGTCCATTTTTTGAACGTCCTTTCGTGATGATATTTTTTGAGCAATTGAACCAATGCCCAAAGCCATTATACCACTGTTTTTGTCATTTGTAAATATGAATTTTCAAATTTTATCTGTTTTTTTGACTTTTTCACCTTTTGATTCTTCTTTCGGGTTGTTCCCTGCTTTCACAGCTACTATCCGCGTAAACGGATTGGCAGGTCGTTTGGGAGAATTTGCGAAATCTATTTGACAAAGTTTCCGTGGTGTGTTATAATCAATGCCGTTGATTATTTTGCGAATCAGGAGGCATCATCCCATGTCAGGACATTCCAAATGGAGTACCATCAAAAGAAAGAAAGAAAAGATTGATTCTGCCCGTGCCAAGGTCTTTACCAAGATCGGCAAAGAAATCGCTATCGCTGTGAGAGAAGGCGGCAGCGCCGATCCCGGTGCCAACGCCAAGCTGCGCGACTGCATTGCCAAGGCAAAAGCCAACAACGTTCCCAACGAAAACATTGAGCGAATCATTAAAAAGGCATCCGGTGAAAACGACGGCAAAACCTATGAAGCGCTCACCTATGAGGGCTACGGTCCCTGCGGCATTGCCGTGATCGTGGAAACCCTCACCGATAACCGCAACCGCACGGCTGCGGATCTTCGCCATTATTTCGACAAGTTCGGCGGCAATCTTGGCACCACCGGTTGCGTTTCCTTTATGTTCAACGAGAAGGGCGTTATCGTCATCGACAACGAAGACGGCGACATTGACGAGGATCAGATGATGGAAGACGCGCTTGAAGCAGGTTGCTCGGACTTCCAACCGGAAGGCGACGTTTTTGAAATTTATACAGACCCCGCCGATTTCAGCGCCGTGGTTACCGCACTGGAAGAAAAAGGCTACACCTTTGTTTCCGCCGATGTAGAGCAGGTGCCGGATACCTATTCCGCCATTGACGACGAAGAAGCCGCTGTCAAAATGCAGAAGCTGCTCGATATTCTCGACGAAAACGATGACGTACAAAACGTCTTCCACAACTGGGAAAACGCGGAGTAAAAGAGTGTTTCTATGAAAAAAACAGGAAGGTTTTCACCCGTGTTCGAGTGAGAACCTTCCTGTTTTGTTGTTTAAAGGTTAATCAAATACTTATCCAAAGAGATTACTTGCCGAAATATCTGTTAAGCAGACCCTGGAATGCCTTGCCGTGACGGGCTTCATCACGCGCCATCTCATGAACGGTATCGTGAATGGCATCCAGATTGAGCGCCTTGGCACGTTTTGCGAGATCGGTCTTACCGGCGGTAGCGCCGTTCTCGGCTTCCACTCTCATTCTCAGATTCTTCTCGGTAGAATCGGTAAGCACTTCGCCGAGCAGCTCCGCGAATTTGGCTGCGTGCTCTGCCTCTTCATAGGCAGCCTTTTCCCAGTAGGCGCCGATCTCGGGATACCCCTCGCGGTATGCCACTCTGGACATTGCCAGATACATACCAACCTCGGAGCATTCGCCGTTGAAATTGGCTCTCAGATCCTCCTTGATGTCATCGGGGGCGTCAGACGCAACGCCTACCACATGCTCGGCTGCCCAGGACATCTCCGCGTCCTGCTTGACAAACTTGGAAGCGGGCGCTTTGCAGACAGGGCAGATTTCGGGAGCCGCTTCTCCCTCAAACACATAACCACAGACAGAACATACAAACTTTGCCATAAACTTTAACCTCCGTAATAAAAATTGCATTTTTCATGCTGTAAAAAACGCTCGCCGGTGTTCATTCACGGCGA
>CAMJHU010000337.1 GCA_946405565.1 uncultured Clostridia bacterium | reverse complement strand
GTGAACGCGACGAAGCCGCCTTTATTGCCCGCACCGTGGAAACCAATGTTGCCAACGGTATGCGCTACGGCGACCATGCCGTGCTGTACCGCATGAACGCGCAGTCCAATACCATCGAAAATTTCTTTGTGCGCGCCGGCATTCCCTACCGGGTTATCGGCGGACACCGCTTCTATGAGCGCAAGGAAATCAAGGATATGCTCGCCTATCTCTGCGTCATCGCCAATCCCGCCGATGAAATCCGTCTCAAGCGCATCATCAACGAGCCCAAGCGCGGCATCGGCGACAAGTCCGTGCAGACCGCCTCGGATATCGCGTCTCAACTGGGACTGACACTGTTCGAGGTCATCCGGGAAGCCGACAGCTATCAGGCACTCGCGCGCGGCGCCAAAAACCTGATGGATTTCGCCGCCATGATACAGTCTCTCAGCGATCTGGCGGACACCGCTACCCTCAGCGAACTCTTTGAAACCCTGCTGCAAAAGACCGATTATCTCAACTACCTTCGCAAAACCGACGAGAAGGCGGAGGATCGCATTGAAAATATCAACGAGCTTGCCTCCAATCTGCTCAAATATCAGCAGGAACACGGGGACGACGCGGAATTGGGCGCGTTTCTCGAAGAGGTTTCGCTGCTCACCGACATCGACAACCTCGACAGTGACAGCGATGCCGTGGTCATGATGACCATGCACTCCGCCAAGGGACTGGAATTTCCCGCCGTCTTTCTGCCGGGTATGGAGGAAGGAATCTTCCCGGGTATGCAGTCCATCCTCAATCCCGCCGAAATCGAAGAGGAACGCCGTCTGGCGTATGTGGGTCTTACCCGCGCCAAACAGAAGCTCTATCTCATCAACGCCGACACACGGATGCTTTACGGCTATACCCATCACAATCAACTCTCCCGCTTTGTAGAAGAAATTCCCGCAACGCTGCTGGAAGAGGTATCTCCCGAAGTCAAAAAACTCCCCGTGGAAAATATGCCGCACAAAAAGCAGCGCACGCACATCGGGGATATGCCCCAGCTCGCCGGCGCCGCGGAACAACAGCGTTCCCAGACCCAGGCCGACAGCTATTCACCGGGCGAGCGCGTCCGGCACAAGGTCTTCAAGGACGGCACCATTGTGAGCGTCACGCCGATGGGCAACGACGCGCTGCTGGAAATCGATTTTGACACCAAAGGTCGAAAAAAGGTGATGGCCAATTACGCCGGCGTCAAAAAAATCTAAATCCCATCACAGGAAGGCAGGTCATCCAAAATGCTGGAAAACCGCAAACTTATCAATGCCGCTTCCGTCAGCGCCATGCTGACCATAGGCGGCTTTGTCGGCTGGTTTCTGACGGTTATGTACATTTGCCGTATGAGCCTTGAAATTTACGGCACTTCCGCGCTTTTTGCCGGCATGGAAATCATCTTTGACGGCGCGCTGCTGGTGCTGCTCGGTGTCATGCTGATTCTGCTGTTCCATCTCGATTTCGAGGGATTGCTGGGACATCGTTATTTCCGTGCCGTCCCCGGACTGCTGATGGCGGAAAGCGGCATCGCGCTTGCCTTTACCAATGCCGATTCCTTTGGGGTATACGCGGTCATCACGGGACTGTGCGCCGCGTTCGGAGCGCTGGCGGTGTTTTCCTCACTGCTCAATGTGCGTATGAGTCTGCGGCTATTCTCGGTGGGAGCAGGCGCCGCCATCGGCGGACTGGTGCGGCTGCTGGCACAGGTCATCTACACCGCCACTGATATCACGCGGGGCATCTATGTTCTCGCCGTGCTGTCGGGACTGCTCGCGCTGCTCACCGTGCGTTCTTCCGGCTTTTCGCGGGAGGATATGCCCATCATCAGCTATTCCGAAGCATCCCATAAGGTGCTGCTCCGCAGTGTTCCGGGCGCGTATTATCTGCTGTTTATCCTCATCGGACTCTATCACTTCTGTCTGGGACGCATCGACGCGCTGGGCGCGCCGCTCTCTCCCCCGCTCTTCAACGCCTATGACGTCTTTACGTATATACCGTATGTGCTGACCGCGCTGATCATCGCGCTGTTTCTCAAATTCCACACTGTCACCCCTCTCTACGTCTTCGGCTGCTGTTTCACGGCTTATGCCGCCATTCTGCTGTATCTGCCCTATTTTTCCGCCGCCGAAAACGGAGCTTTCCTCGCCTGCCGCTTTATCGGACAGGCGTGCTTGGACGTCTTTGTCTATTTCGTTATCGTCACGTTCGCCATGGATCGCCAGCACCCTCTCTTTTATACGGTGTTCGGCTATGCCTGCGTGATCGCAGCACGACTGACGGCTCATCTTGTCAATTATTACTATCCGATGCAGCGCACCGGCTGGCTGCTGGCAGCATTGGGATTCCTGCTGATATTCGGCGCACCCGTCATCTACAACCTGCTCCGGAAATACGGACTCACGCAGGAGAGCTTTGAACATCGCAATTCCCTTCGCAGCGCTATCGCGCGGAAGTCGGAAGCCCTCGCGCTCACCGACCGCGAAAAATATCTGCTCGAACTGGTCATGCTGGACGATTACACAATGGAACAGCTTCCCGACAAAATGATGCTATCTCGCAATACAGTTCGCGCCCAAATGCGCAACCTGCTTCAGAAGCTGGATGTCGCCGACATCACCGGGCTGCGCGCGGCGTTTGAAAAGGAACTTCGCAGGGAAGAAACCCACATCTGATTTTCCTGTCGGCACTCAAATAGTTGTTGACATATCAACGATTGACATTTATAATGGGAAACAGGAAACAAAAACGCAGGAAAAAACCGGAAAGGAGCATTCGCCATGCTGCAGGATCGTTTTGAGTTATTTGATGTATCGGTGTCGCTAATCTGCAAATGTATTCAGAAAATCAAAACCGAAAAAGTGCTGCCCTATGGACTGAAAAGCTCCCACGTTCTCTTTCTGGTGCAGCTGGGCAAAAGCGAAAACGGTCTGACAGCGGCAGAGCTTTCCGAAGCCGGTCATGTCGATAAAGCACAGATATCCCGTGTGATCACCGAACTGACCGACAAAGGTTATGTGAAACGGCAAAGTCTTTATCGCGGACAGAAATATAAAAACAAACTTACCCTCACCGAAACAGGACGCCGTGTGACC
>CAMJHU010000336.1 GCA_946405565.1 uncultured Clostridia bacterium | reverse complement strand
ATTACACTAAGACAAAACGGCTCCATGGAGGGAAGCGTCTATCCTCTGCTCAGTCAATTTAACCGCTGTGTTTTCGGTAGAATCAAGACCAAATGGAGCGTCATTATGATGGCAACGGATGGAATGCTTAATTTCTTTTCCTCCGTACAGGATAAGGATCGTTTGAGAAACTACATTTCGTCATTTTTCATGCCTGCATTTGGTGAAAACCAAGCCGTCAGGCGTAAGCTCGAAAACAACCTCGAAAGTGCCATGGAGGATGAAACGCTGCTTGAAAGTGTCGATGACGATCGTACCCTTGTGTTTGTCATCAATGAAAAGAATCAGCCGGAACAGAATTTCCGCATAGATTTTACTGACAATCCCAATCAACAAGGGTTTGCATTTGAAGGCGGAAAAATGGTTCTTCCTTCCTATTTCAAAGAAACATGCCAGCGCTTCTATTTAAATCCGACAAGATTTTATCGTCACACGTCAGCTCTTACATATCGTTCGGCACCAGTCAAAAAGAACGCCCCTGATCAAGTGCAACCAATTTACTCTGACAGAATTGAAAGCGAAGCCTATGTTTCAGAAAATCGAAGCATTCCAAGCGACATTCATCCTGCAAGTGCGCGTTCGGGACAAGGAATGAATGCTTCTTGTGCCAATACTGTTTCAATTAATTCCATTCAAAAAGAAGGTACATCTAAGGTATTCATTCTGATTATTGCCGGAATAATGATTGTAGGACTGATAGCTGTATGGATGTTCACATCAAAAAAAAGTAATCCGTCCAATAACCAAGCGCAGCCTTTGACTCCGCCTGATTCAAGTTCGCAATCTGTAACTCCCACAGATAACGCCTCTTCTTCAGATCATTCTAAGCCACCTTCCAGAAAAACTGAATCAAACAAGCATAATAAGCCATAAATCAAATCTATAGTAAAGCAGAGGTTATTTTTTATGAATGTTGGTAGTGTTTTTGATGAAAAAGGAAATATGATTATTCTCGGAGAAGAATTGTCAACAGATTACTCTGGCGGCGAGGGTCAGTTATTTCGTGTAAAAGGTCACAGTAATCTGGTTGCAAAAATTTTCCGTGACAACCGATGTGAAAGAGAAAAGCATGAAAAACTGCTGAAAATGCTGAAAAATCCACCGGCAGCAAGTATGCAGAAACCCAATAAAGGAAAAATAAGAATTGCCTGGCCGACCTCCATTCTTTATCGTCCGGGAGGAAAAAGACATGATGAATGCGTAGGATTTTTGATGCCATTTTTTGAAGACACATTTCCGCTGGATTGTCTGATCAGCGGAGAAGATCTTGAAGAAAACGGACTTGATGCGCTTGATCTGCCCGTGGTTGCTGCCTATAATCTCGCAAGCATAATGACTTATCTCCACAATAATCATTATGTCGTTGGCGATATTTCGTCTGATAATTTTATGGTTGACAAAGATGGTGCCATATATGCGGTTGATACGGATTCCTATCAATTTGAGGGAACCCGTTGTACCGTAAATCACAAAGACTATTGCCCAAAAGAATATCTCGACGATATGGAGTCAAACCGTCCGGTGCAATTTACAGTGGAAGGAGACAGATTCGGTCTGGCAAAACTCATCTTTCAATTGCTGATGAACGGATTCGATGCTCACGCTGGAATTGGACCATATCATCATGATGCAATCGAGATTCATATTCAATGTGTCAAAAAGGGAATTTTTCCTTATCATAACGATAAAGGATATACACCAAGTCCCCACGCCCCTTCATATGCCGAAAGATTACCAGAAGCTGTACGCTATCTTTTTGAGAGATGCTTCTGTGATGGGGCATTTCTTCCCACCGCACGACCTCATTGCGGCGAATGGGTAACGGTACTTAAGGAATATTACAACTCATTTGACAGTGAGATAAAGGTGGATAAGAAATCCATTAAAGGACTAAATGACAGTATCGCAAGAAATCCAAGTTCAAAAATTCTTCCTGTTATTCTTTGTCTTGATATTTCAGAATCAATGAAACAAGACGGAAGAATTGATAAACTCAACAGAGGATTAGGCGATCTCATCAATAGTCTGAAAAGTCATCACAAAGCCAAGAATATGGTGGAGCTTGAAATAATCGTTTTCGGCGGTCCTCCAAAGGTATATAAGAGCTTCACCCCTATCCGCTCTGTCTATCCTCCGAGACTTAATGCGATAGACGGTCATACTCCGCTATATCAGACGCTTCAGACAGCAATTGATGAGCTTAACAGATTAAGCGAAGTCATGGCAAGAGAAAGCAATGTAATCTCTTTGCGTCGTCCTATCATAATGATCATGACAGACGGTGTTCCTACGGATAAGGATCTCAGAAGCAAGGTTATGTCTACTGTTGATTATTATAAAAGAAAGCGTCACACGGTAGACACAATAGATATTGTTGCTGTAGGCATCGGTAAACAATATGATCCAAATGTACTGGATGAAATGTGTACGAAAAACTGGGTACTTGAATTATACAAGGGACGTCCGGATCTCCTTGAGAAAAAGGTTGACCCTGCAACTATAAGAAAACAGTTCTGTCATATTAGCATCGAAGACAACAGCAATGATATGATACAGTTCTTCACTATGTTTTCTGGTGCTGTTTCACTGAGCGCAAGCGGGTTATAATTTTATTAGCACTCTGTTGAGCCTGTAAGCCAATTTTTGCGATTTTTTCAAAGGATTCGGGAAAGTGGGTCACCACAAGACATTTTGAGCTTAAATCGAAACTTTAAGAAAGACGATAAACTTACAACAGCTAATAAAATTCAGATCAATCGCTATATGATCACATACTTGTTTGAAAATGTCAAGTGTTTTAATCCTGCGTAATTGATGATTTTTTGATAACAAACAGATCGGCACATTGGAGTGACGACACATAGTCACCATAAGTGCTTGGTCTGTTTTTATTTTGAGGGTACAATATTTGCACCACATTAAACAAAGAAAAGTGCATCGCTTCACTCAGGCATCGAGTGCCGATGAGGACGATAAGGACGATGAATACGACAGCGGATTTTTCTACCTGAGTTTCCCAATTCGAGATGCCCAAAATTTGCGTCGCATTAAACAAAGAAAAGGGCTTTACCTCATTC
>CAMJHU010000335.1 GCA_946405565.1 uncultured Clostridia bacterium | reverse complement strand
CCTCGTCCGGCCGAAACAGCAAATCAAAAAACCGGACAACCATTTTTGCCCGACGGCAGCGCATATGGTTCCGCCTCCGTCAGCACAATACACACATGATAGCACATATAAAATGATTTTACAATATCACAGACAAAAAAATGTTAATCAATTGAAAATAATTTCGTTCCGTGTTGGGCGCTTCCCACAAAAAAACGCCGGAATTCTTCTGAGAGGTTGTTAAAAAAAGCGTTAAAGAATGAATTTGCTGTTTTTCAATAAAATTTACTTGACAAACGCGCACGTCCGTGGTATGATGAAAATAATTAAACGACGTGCTGTTGTTTTCAGAAGGTCTGAATTTCTCAAAAAGAATGACGTATCGGAGGTTAATATCATGTCGGTGATTTTTTCGTTTGCCCTGACCGGCGTGGGTCATCTCGCTCACGCGGTATCGCTGGCTGCCGAGGCGCTGCTGATGGAAAAATCTTTCCGCTCGGAATTTGAGTTGAGCCAGGACGGTGAAACGGTGTGGAGCGGAAACGCTGCCTATGCATTTGTGGGCTTCGGTGAGGACGGGGATTTTTCGTCCTCTTTCGGGAAGGAACCGGTTTCGGTAGGCAAACGGCTTGGTCGGCTCAAGGACGAGCCCGAATACCGCGTGTGGCAGCTCAAAGCCGCAGGCGGCGATTACATCATGCTGAAAAGCAGAGCGGATACCGCGGAGGTTTTCCGGCGGGTTTAGTCCGAACCTAACAGCAACGGACAATTGTATCCAAAATATCCAAGCGGAATCCCGTCTTTGGCAAAGCGTCCAAGCGGGATTCCTTTTTTGGCATTTTTCCAAACACATCTTTTTATAGGGGAAAACCTTTGATGAATTGCACAGTTTCGTTCCGAAAATTATTCGAGATACATCAATTGACAAAAACCCTAATTTATTATAACATTATAGATGTATAAATTTATTTTATTTTTTACAGATTAGAAAAATACGACCGATATCCGGAACAGATGGGAACAGCCTCACTGCCGGATTCTTTTCACATCTGTGAGGCGCGTTTTTGCGTCACAACCGCTTTAGTTCTATATCGTGGCACTACGACATAGCGCTAAAGTTCCAACGCTATCTACGATTCACTCACTGGGGGTGTGCGAATGAAGCACAGCGAAATCACCCACCGCACGGTGGAGAAGATTATGTTCGGCGCAAGCGTGCTGTTTTTCACAGTCTTTGGAATTGCCTGTCTGCTGACCGGAATGCCCCTGTATATCTGGGGTACGATGCTGATAATACCGGGAATCATCGGTCTTGTAACCTTCCTGCCGCCGTTTGAAGGGACAGTACAGGCCTATGTGACGGTTGCCTGCTTTGAGGCTGCCGCCACAGTCTACGCACTGTCAGCCAATTCCCTTTCGGTCATGCAGGAAGTTTTTCTGCTGATTCTGTGTCTGGCGGCACTCTATCGACGCGTCGAATTGACCGTATCACAGATTATCTATGTGACACTGCTGTATGGAGCCGCCTATCTGGTGGCGCCCGCAAGAGTCTTTGCCCAGCAGGAAAATTCCTTCGGAGAAATCACCCGCATGGTGCTTTTTTACATTGGCAGCGCCGCTGTGGTGCTGATGATTATCTGCTTCCGCAGCGCCATTCAGCTAGCCGAAATGCGCAGTCAGAGCGTCACCGACCTCTATAAAGAAGTGGCGCGGGAAAAGCAGAAGGCGGAAGCCGGTACCCGTGAAAAAGATGACTTTCTTGCCAATATGAGCCACGAAATGCGCACCCCCATGATTGCCGTGTGCGGCATGAGTGAATTGCTGCTGCAAAATGATCTCACCCCGCTTGAGGAAGAATATGTCCGCACGATTCAGAATTCCGCAAGCAACCTGTTGAGCATGGTCAACGATATTCTTGACTTTTCCAAGATTGAAGCCAATATGATGGACCTGGATGAGGCGCCCTATCATATCGAATCGCTGGTGGCAGACGTCGCCAATATTATCAATGTGCGGGTGGGCGAAAAGAATGTGGCTTTTATCGCGGAACTGGATCCCAATATGCCTGCCACTCTGATTGGTGATGAAGTCCGCATCCGACAGATTCTCATCAATCTCCTTAACAATGCCGTCAAATTCACGGATGAAGGCATGGTAAAACTGACCATTGATTACAGCATAGATGAATGGAACCATTCGTGGCTGACAATTGTGGTCAGGGATACGGGCATCGGTATTACCCGCGAGGATCAGAAGCTGCTCTTCTCACAGTTTACGCAAGTGGATCATGACCACAAGCGTTCCATTCAGGGAACCGGATTGGGACTGGTCATCTCCCAGCGTCTGGCGAATAAAATGAACGGCAATATTACGCTCGAAAGTGAATACGGCAAAGGTTCCGCCTTCACCGCAACCATCGAGCAGCGAGTGGCATCCTCCGCCGAACTGGCAACGGTACCTTCCCCCGACGGCTATCTGGCTTATCTTTATGAACCCAACCCCTACTATTTTGAAAGTATGAAGCGAATGCTTTCCCGTCTGGGCGTGTCGGTTGTTACGGTGAGCGACATTGCTACATGGGATTATTACAACGCCGACCGCGCCGGCGCAATGCTTTTCTTTGACTATACCGCCGGCATTGCCGGCGTGAATGCTTTCGCTACCAAGCTGCACAAAATGCGTCTGGTAACCATGATTTCTCACGATACATTTGTGGAGGTCGGCATCAAGGATAACATCCTGCTGTTGCACAAACCGATTCTCACGGGGCAGCTCGCCGCGTTAATCCGCGGCGAAAACCTCGATGACTTCCGCCGCGAAAAGAAACTGCGCACTCACATCTATATTCCTGACGCCCGCATCCTGGTGGTGGACGACAATTATGTCAACCTGCGCGTGACAGCCGGTCTTCTGGGAATTTTCAAGCCGGAGGTGGTCATGGTCAGCAGCGGTCGGGAAGCTTACGAACTGCTGAAGGAAGACCGCGGCTTCGACCTGATCTTTATGGATCACATGATGCCCGACTGGGACGGCGTGGAAACCGTCATGCATATCCGTGCGCTGGAGGACGATTATTACAAGAACGTCCCCATCATAGCACTTTCCGCCAATGTCAGTCAGGAAGCGCGGGAGATGTTCCTGCG
>CAMJHU010000334.1 GCA_946405565.1 uncultured Clostridia bacterium | reverse complement strand
ACCCGAACCGGAACCGCCCACAATGGCGACAAAATCGCCCGGCTCAATCAGCATACTGGTGTCGTCGAGAATCTTCTTGTCTTTTTTGAAGCCCTGAGGTACTAATTTAGCGATATTTACCAGTTCCAGCGACATACCTGCCTTTTCCCGCCGGTAATAAATGGAACCCTTGGAGAAATTGAATTTGGTGTTGCCGATACTGAAGACGTCCTCATCGTGCAGTTCATAGCGTTTGGCGGCGAGCGGTTCGTTGTTCATCATGACGCCGGTCACGCCATTGCCCAGAACCAGCGAATACTTGTTGACGCTGTCCTGATGAATTTCGGCGGTGTTAGGTTTTGCCTTGGGGTCGTCGATGACGATATCGCAGCGCTTGTCGGTGCCGATTTTGGTCACAGGCTTGGTGAGTATATAGTTGTTCCAGTCGGCGCCGGAATTTTTGTCCGAAAAGACGATGGTAATGCCGCCGATGACCGACTGTGTCATATCGTCGATGCGAATGGAATCGCCGTCTTTCAACTGGATCTGTTCCACCCGTTTGCCGTTGACATAGGTGCCGTTGGTACTTTTGTCGTCGGTGACATAGCAGCGTCCGTCCTTGACGGTAAAATGACCGTGGCGGCGCGAAACGATATCCGACGCGATCATGATGTCATTGGTGTCGTCGCGACCGAAGGAAACGGTTTCCTTGCCGAATGCCATCAGGTTATATTCGTCAGGAATGTGACTGTAATCAAACACCGTAATGGTACAGCCGGCGCTCCCTTCTGATCCCGCATCCGCGGAATTGTTTTTCCACATTTCGTTCTCCAAAATCACTCAGTCCTCCGTTTCATGTTTATTCTGTAATCTGTTTGCCCATAGCGTCTACCGCGGCGAGCAGACGGAGCATGGCGTTCGCGTGTATAGCGCCGAAGAGATCCAGCCGGATGCTTCTGGGCGCAAGCGCGGCGGCGTTTTCGATTTCCTTGAGTCCGCGGCAGCCTTTTTCAAAGCAACTGCGGGAATGCACATGGAGCGGGCGTACAAAGTCCCCCATACCTTCTTTTTCGAGAAAGGCGTATGCCCGGTCGCGATGTTCCTCGCTCTGAGCGATAACGGTCAGTGAACCGAAGGAACTCTTCTGCCGCTGGTTGCTTCCCCGCTGCACCCAGAAATCGGAATCTGCGAGTACCTTCGAGAGTGAATCGGCGTGTGAACGGCTCTGTGCGAGAATGCTGTCCTGTTTGTCCCATGCCGCGAGAAGTGCCTCGCCGTAAAAGGGGTCAACCGACTGATATCCGTCGCCGTCGCAGAAGGAAATACCTTCCGTAAGCGGACTGTCGCCCATCGAGCACACCAGTGCGCCGTTGCCTCCCGTGCCAAAGACCGAAGACTGTCCCAGTGACAGCAGCGCATAATCGCCCAACGTGCCGCACAAAGAAGCATCAAAGATGCCGCCGAAATCCTTATCGCAGTTTTCGATAAGAATCAGACCCATACGGTCGCAGATTGATTTGATCGAGTGCATCACTGCGGGCATACCGCAGAAATGATCGACAATCACGGCGCGGGGATAGAGCTGTCCCGCCGCGACAAGCTGTCTGACAGCGGCGTCGAGTGCGCGGGGGTCCATGGTCAGGCTGTCGGGGGAAATGTCGCACAGGATAGGCGCCGCTCCGTGCGTCATAATGGATTTGATCAAACGGCATGGCGCGAGTGCGGATACGAACACCCCGTCCATTGCACCGAGCTGAAACGCTTCAAACAGCGCGTCCACGCTCTCCGTCACACCTGAAAACGCCATGCACTCCGCCGCGCCGAGCCGATCGCCCAGTTTGCGACAGAATGCGGCTATATTTTGTTTACTCATCGCGCATTACGCACCGTCCCTTCCACATGGCGCTGTATCTTATATGCGCCATCATGCCCGAAGGCTACTATTCCCCGTCATTATAGCACATTCCTCACAAAAAATCAACCGGGAAATACGATTTACAATTCATTATTCACAGTGATTCACAATTTTTCGGACGTTATCTGTTCTGAGGGACAACGATGTCGGCAATTTGAAATAAATCAAAAAAAATTTTAAAAAAGTGGCGAAAATCGCTTGACATTTTATTATCATTATGATAGAATAACAATGTTGCTGAGGTATGCAAATACAGAAATCCGGGTGTAGCGCAGTTTGGTAGCGCGCTTGAATGGGGTTCAAGAGGCCGTGAGTTCGACTCTCGCCACTCGGACCAGCAATAAACCGCTGATGCCGTGTTTACGGTGGTCAGCGGTTTTTTCTTGTGCTTTCTGCCCGAAAAAATCCGCCTGCATCCGGCAAAAACATACCGAATGCAGGCGGATAACGCTGTCAATAGGAGAATATAAATATTACTTTTTCAGCGCGATGGCTTTCTTGGCGTGGGAGACGATGTTGGCGGCAGAGAGTCCGAAGAGATCAAGCAACTCCACAGCGGGGCCGCTCTTGCCGAAGGTGTCATTTACGCCTACGCGCAGCACGGGGACAGGACACTCTTTGCAGACCACTTCACACACCGCGCTGCCCAGACCGCCGATGATGCTGTGTTCCTCTGCGGTGACAATGGCGCCGGTCTTGGCGGCGCTTTCGAGTACCAGTTCGCGGTCGATGGGTTTGACGGTTGCCATATTGACGATGCGTGCGGAAATGCCCTCCTCGTGGAGCAGCTTGCCCGCCTCAATCGACTTTTCCACCATCAGACCGTTGGCAATGATAGTCACGTCAGCGCCTTCGCTCAGTACCACGCCCTTGCCGATCTCGAACTGATAGTCACTGCCGAAGACAACCGGCACCGCCAGTCTGCCGAATCGCAGGTAGCAGGGACCGTACATCTTGGCGACGGCTCTCGTGGCAAGTCTCGCCTCCGTGTCGTCCGCCGGGACGATGACCGTCATATTGGGAATGGTACGCATGAGGGAGATATCCTCACAGCACTGGTGGCTGGCGCCGTCCTCACCGACGGAGATACCGCCGTGGGTCGCGCCGATCTTGACATTGAGCTTGGGATAGGCGATGGAATTGCGAATCTGCTCAAAGGCACGTCCCGAAGCGAACATCGCAAAGGAACTGGCGAATACCACGTTGCCGCAGGCAGCCATGCCTGCCGCG
>CAMJHU010000333.1 GCA_946405565.1 uncultured Clostridia bacterium | reverse complement strand
CTCTGTTGACAGGGAAAGAAGGGTTCAGGAGGAACGAAATGAAACGCGTAAATCATGGCAAAAACGTTTTACGGCTGCTGTTGTCCGTGATGCTGGTGGTGCTGCTGTGCGGATGCGGCGGCAAGACGGGCAAGGTGGATCATGAAAGCGTCAAAACCCCGTCGGAGGAATCCGCCGGTCAGACGACGGAAGTCACCGGTGAGAACGACAGTACACAGCAGACCGCTCCCACCAGACGCACGGTGCAGACGGAGATTCCGGAAGACGACAATTCCGTCCGGCTGGACTTTGGCACGGAGAGCGTGTTCGGCGGCATTGCGATGGAAACCGATGAAAACGGCGAACTGGTCTATACCGAGGAAGAAGGGGAGATTCGTTATTACATCACCGACAAGCGGTTTACGACCTACCGTAAGTTCAGCCGTTTCGCGCGGGATCATATGAAATCCAAGAAAGCGGCGGCGTTTCTGGAAGAGGCGAATCGTTGCTTTATCACCATTGACGGCAAGCTGTATTTTGTGGACGGCGCCAATGGCAGAACCGTGGAAAACAGCAAACGGTATGTCATGGACGGCGGCACGGTGATCCGCGTGATTGCCGAGCATTCGGAGCAGTCTATCAAAAAACATCATGTGGCTCGCAGTGTCACGGAGTTTGTCAAGGTGGACGGTGTGTGGAAGCTGTTCTCTCTGACACTGAGCGAGTAATATGTACCGTGCAATCAATCTTTCCAAATACCATATACACAAAGCGGAGCGATGGAACCCGTTCAGACGGGAACCGCGCTCCGCTTTGCGTTGTATAGTGAGGTTTTATCCGTATAGTCTTTGTAAAAACCTATTCCTTGCTGACCACCCGCTTGCCGCGCCAGCTGCCGCGCCGCCAGCGAATGGCAACGATGATGCCGCGGATGATCTCGTCGGCTGCCATAGCGACCCATATGCCGCGCAGACCCAGTCCGCATACAATCCCCAGCACATAACCGCCCACGACCGTGCAGCCCCACATGGAGACAATCCCCAGATATGTGGGAAACCGGACGTCGCCTGCTGCCTTCAGGCTGTTGATAATGACGAGGTTGCTGGTGCGTCCCATTTCCAGAAAAATGGCGATGATCATGATCTGCTGTCCCAGCCACAGAATCCGGGAACGCAGGTCGGCAATATCGGGATTGGCGGTAAACAGTCCGAACGTAACCGGGCTGATCAGCCAGTTGAGACAGGCGATAGCGACCGAGACAACCAGCGCACTGCGCATGGTTTTGTTGACGCGGCGGTAGGCGAAATCATTGTCCCCCGCGCCAACGGCGTGACCCACGATGATGGAGGTTGCCATCGCGACCGAAACGGAGTACAGATAGGCGAAGTTGCTGAGAATGCCCGCGTAGATTTTGGTGTTGATGGCGACGATGCCGAGGGTGTTGACAAAACCGGTCACAAAAAGCTGCGAAATATAATAGGAGATACTCTCACCGGCAGTCGGAATGCCAAGTCCCAGCAGCGTCCGGAGCATTTTGCCGGGGAAGGGACGGAGATAGCGGAGGGAGATGTGTCCGTCGATGAAGAGACGGAAGAGCACAAAGGCGATGAGCAGACCGATGGCGCGGCTCACCGTGGTGGACACCGCGACGCCCGACGCGCCAAGACCGAGGCTTTTCAGCGGACCGTAGAGGAAGAGGTAATTGCCGCCGACGTTGATGATGTTAATGCCCAGCGAGATCACCATGCCAAAGACGGTCTTGCCGTTGCTCTGGAAGATGCGGGACATCGTGTCGAGAACCGCCTGCAAAAACACAAATCCCCCTACGATGCGCAGATAACTCTGCGCGTTGTCCATCATTTCGGCAGGGGTCCGGAGCAGTGTGAGCAGCGCGTGACTGCCAAAGAACACCACCGCGCTGATCATCAGGCTCAATACGAGGTTGAAGGCAATGCACAGCGTGTAAATCTGGTTAATTTTGTCCTTCTGTGCCGCGCCGAGATACTGTGCTACCACCACACCGCTGGCGCTGGATATCACGGTGAATGCCAGTGTGAGAAAGCCGAGAATCTGACTGGCGTTGCCGATGGCGCCCACGGCGGTCTGATTGAACCCGCTGAGCATGAGTGTATCGGCATAGCCCAGAAACATACTCAGCAGCGCCTGCAGAAAAATCGGCCATGCCAGCCGGAAGACGGAAGTGTGCATGATATCCGTACCCGTCTGCTGATCGGACGGTGCGTTTGTATGGGCGTCGGTCAAGACCGTCACTCCTTTCCCTTGCGCGTTATTTGCGTTTGGCAAATTGCACTATAAATATTTCTTATATAGGAAAACATTTGAAACTATTGACATCTCTCTTCAATGCTATTATAATAGAATTATACCACAAATACAAGCAGTATTCCTCTGAATCCTTGCACTATCCGGCGGAATTAACAGTTTTTATACAGTTGATATTTATTTTTATTGCATTATTCCGACAGTAACTTGCACAATTCCGGCAAAGAAAGCGGGTGAAGCTGATGAGAGCGGATGAAAAGAATCTATCCGTCTACACCGAGAAAAAAAAGCACGGCACCGAATGGCTGCCGTTTGCGGTTTACGGCACTATGATGCCGAATTTGTTTTCGTCGTATCCTCTGCACTGTCATGAGGAAATCGAAGTGGTATATGTGGATTGCGGCAATTGCCGTTACACGGTTTCGGGCGATGACATTGACCTGACCTTCGGGGACATTCTGGTCATGATGCCGTGCGTGCTGCACTCGTTTCATCTGGAGAAACCGGAGCATCGATTCCTCGGCAGCACCTATCTGATGTCGCTCAACATGGTCAACACCTCCTCGGTGGATATCTGTTCATCGCGGTACTTTGCGCCCATGCTGACCGGGAGCTGCAGTGACTATTGTCTGATCACATGGGAACATCCCTGCTATCGGGAATACAAAGAACTCATCGAAGAGATGTTCAATATCGGTTTCGATCATCCGCCCTTCTTTGAAATCCGGCTGAAATCGCTTGTCAGCGGTCTGCTGTACCGGCTGCTGCGGGACGGTCTGATTAAGATTTTTGACCGTCCCACCGAGAGCGGCGACGTGAAAGCCGTGCGGCAGGTGGTGGATTATATCGCCGAGAACTACCGCGAAAATATCACGCTCGCTAAGCTGGCG
>CAMJHU010000332.1 GCA_946405565.1 uncultured Clostridia bacterium | reverse complement strand
GCCAGATTGTGGCTCTGGAGGTCATCGGTTCGACTCCGATATACCACCCCACAGACGTCGGCGTGAATGTGCTTCGCGTTCGTTCACGCCGAGTCGTCTTTCTTTTCCTGTCAGGCGATATCAATTTATAACATTGGGGTGTCGCCAAGCGGTAAGGCAACGGATTTTGATTCCGTCATGTCGCTGGTTCGAATCCAGCCATCCCAGCCAGCGGATTTGCCGCGTGTGGGACGTGTTTCGCAGCATCTTGTACCCGGCAAATCCTCTATTATGATCCATTAGCTCAGTCGGTAGAGCACTTGACTTTTAATCAAGGTGTCCGGAGTTCGAATCTCCGATGGGTCACCAACGGCGCCGCTAAAGCGGCTAAATGAATAGTGAATGTTGAAGAGTGAATAGTGAAGAGTGTTCATCGGAATGGTTGAGCGCCGTTGTACTATTCACTCTTCACTATTATTTATTCACTATTCACTTTCTCGCTAAGGAGAACCAGAATCGGAAGGAGTGATTGGATTGACGGCAAGCCCTATTCTGGATAAATCGATTGATTTTGCCGCGAGAATCGTTAAACTGTACCGCTATCTGATCAAGGAACAGCATGAAACCGTCATATCCAAGCAGATCATCCGCAGTGCTACCTCCATAGGGGCAAATGCGCACGAGGCAAGTTACGGTGTATCGAAAGCGGATTTTATTGCCAAAATGCATATTGCGCTCAAAGAAACAGCGGAAACGGAATATTGGCTCAGACTATTGGTGAAGTCGGGGTATATAACGCAGCGGGAAGGCGATTCTTTGATTCATGATTGCTTGGAAATCAAGCGTATGCTGATAGCTACATTAAATACAGCAAAGCAAAACTCTCCTTCCTGAAACCATCAGACCGCGTCTCGCACAGAGACGGTCTGTTTTTTTTTGGAAAAATCCAAAAGTGGGGTGCTTTTTTGGAAAAAAATCCGTCTGTAAAGATGAAAGGAGGGGGTTGTCGATGGAGGACAATGCCATTATTCAATTGTACTGGGCGCGGGACGAAGGCGCCATTGCCGCAAGCGAGAAAAAGTACGGCGGCTACTGCGGCGCGATTGCGCGGAACATCGTGGGTGACCGTCAGACCGCCGAGGAATGTGTGAATGACACATGGCTCCGGGCGTGGGATACCATGCCGCCCCAGAAGCCCTCGAAGCTGGGCGCCTTTCTGGGACGGATTACGCGGAATCTGTCCTTTGACCGCTACCGGCAGTCCCATGCGGACAGGCGGGGAAACGGCGTGTTTGGCGAGGTGCTGGACGAACTGGCGGAGTGCGTTTCGGGGGATGACGGCTCCGAAACGGAATGGGAGCGCCGGGAGCTGGCGGAAGCCATCGACGGTTTTCTGCGGCAACTGCCGAAGGACAGGCGCCGGCTGTTTGTGCGGCGCTACTGGTACGGCGAACGGGTGAGCGATATCGCGGCGGAATGCGGCATGACGTCCAGCGCGGTTTCCACGGCACTGGGCAGAATGCGGGAAAGTCTGCGGCGATACCTGTCGGAAAGGGGATTTGCATTGTGACAAAAGAGGATATGTTTGGCATTCTGGGTGAGATTAATGATACATTTATCATGGAAGCGCGGAAAGGAACGGTTTATCACGCGCCAAAGGGAAACATGCTGCGCGGTGTGGCTGCTGCGTGCGCGCTGGTGCTGGTGAGCGTCGGCGCGGTATGGGGCATACGGGCGTGGAGCGGAAAAGGCGCGGACGCGGTGGGAAGCGACACGCTGCCTCTGCTGTCATGGAAGAAGGGTGAGGGAGCGTTTGTCACGCAGCCGGTCGTGTCGTATGGCGGCGCGTATTATGAGATTCTCAATATGGGCGAGAAAGCGTCGCCGGACCGGTACGGTCTGCCCCGGAAAATCACAGCGGATATGGTGGGCAAACAGATGGCGGAGGTGCGTGCCGACAGCGGCGACGTCTTCACGCTCTATCAATATACGGCATACGCGGACGTGAATCAGATGGCGGTGTATATAGCCTCCCGCGACGGAGCAGGAGAGAAAGGGAAAAAGACCTATTCCTTTGCGCTGTTCTGCAATTATCTCCGGGAGAACACGGCTTTATACGATACCGCGCAAAAGATGTTCGGCATCATCGGCGTGTACGGCGCGGACGACATCACCCGCGTGGAAATCGGGGACAGCGTGCTGGATTCACGGGAGGACATCGCGCGCTTCTATGACCTGCTCTGTACGTCCGACGCGATGGGGGAGGACGGCTATCAGGACAACGTCTTTTTCAAGATGCCCGAGAAGGCGCAGCAGGCGCTCGCCATTGAACTGGCGGACACCGCCATGGAAATGCGGATTACCACCGCACACGGCTTCCGTGCCTGCGGTCTGACCTATGAGCCGAAGATTCAGTATGTGGGCTGGGCGTGCAATCATTACCGGCTGTCGGAACCGCTGGTGTGAGTCTTTTGCGTGGGCGTTTTATTTGTGATAAAAATCCGTATTCGGTTGACTTTGCCGGAAACGGGTGATATAATCAAGCCATAGTATACAGGTGCGGTACGAAGATACGACCTTGCGTCGGAAAGGAAGGTGAGACATTCCGCGGTGTTGCCGCGCAACAGCATACCGCATGATGTTGTTATTGCGGAATATACTGCAATCGTCCCGAAGTATCCAAATATACTATGAAAAGAGGCTGATTGAATCACTATGAAGAAGAAACTGCTAGCGGCTCTGCTCATTGCGGCGCTGACGGTGTTCACGGCACAGTTTGTGCCGGGCGAATTCCCCACGGTCAGTGCGGCGACCGTTACCACTGACGACGGCTTTGTGCTGGAGGATCAGCACACGTTGGTGGGTTACAACGGCAGCGAGACGGAAATCACCATTCCGGAGGACGTGACGACCATTGCCAGATATGCTTTCAACAACAAAAGCAGTCTGAAAAAGATCACCGTTCCCTCCTCCGTGCTGACGATCGGCGAAGGCGCGTTCCAGAACTGCACCTCGCTGACGGAGATTTCCCTCCCCGAATCGCTCACGTCCATCGGCAGCTATGCCTTCCGCAACTGCCAGAACCTTAAAACCCTGACGCTGCCCGATTCGCTGGTATCGTCCGGCACACAGGTGTTTGACCAGTGCCACCATCTGACGGACCTCACCTTCGGCAGCT
>CAMJHU010000331.1 GCA_946405565.1 uncultured Clostridia bacterium | reverse complement strand
CGTCCGCCCGAATGGAACGGTCTGCGCGTGCCGGAGGAACTGCTGTCGGGACACCATGCCCGGATTGCTGCGTGGAAGCGGCGTATGTCGCTGGCACAGACCGCACACTGCCGGCCGGACCTGCTGGCGGCAGCCGATCTCACAGAAGACGAACGTCGGCAGGCGGGGGAAAAGGACGGATAACCCGGTGAAAATGACAGAAGATCGTTAAATATGTATCACGTTTTTGTCGGATAGTGTAAGTCTGGCTCCTTTTGAGAAATTTTTTGCTTTCGTCATAATTTTGCAGAAAATGCAAAATCCTAGTAAAAAACTGTGAATAGTACACTGATAAAATTAGTTTATAACTATTTTTTGTCTAAGACTAAATTTAACCGAAATCAAAGTAAAGATGAGTTTTTTTTCGAATTTACTAGGAAATATACATAAAAATATTCTGTTAAATAAGGCTAATATGCTTATATATTTTTGACGAATCGTGATTATGTACAATCGAAAGCCCTGAAAAAATGGCTTTTATTGTTTATCAAACCAAAGTTTGAAAAAACTTGTTGACGAATGCAAAAATTGTGGTATAATATCAGTATCAATTGATGTTGACGAATCCGCACGTGTTCGTTGCATTCTTCGCAGCATGGTGTATGTTTGCCATCTCAATTAGGAACTATGCAGAAATAATTAATACATTTTACTTGCTCAAATACGCAAGCAACCAGTATTTTTAAGCAGAAAATGACTGATTAAATTCTGCATAGTTCCTTAGATTAGCGTTTGCTAAATCAATAATCCCATTGGGAGGTTGTCACAATGTATGTTGACGAAGTAACAGTTCAGAATCAGGTAGGTCTTCACGCACGTCCTGCCACGTTCTTTATCCAGAAGGCTAACGAGTTTAAGAGCACTATCTGGGTGGAGAAGGAAGAAAGAAGAGTCAACGCTAAGTCCCTTCTGGGCGTTCTTTCGCTGGGAATCGTGGGCGGTATGAATATTAAGATTATCGCTGATGGCTCGGACGAAAGCCGCGCAGTGGACAGTCTCGTCAAGCTGGTAAAATCCGGTTTTGCCGAGTAATTGAGTTGCGGCTTTCAAACCAGTATTTCCGTCAGGGAAATGAAGAAAAGCGAATGAATCCGGTAAGGCGGCGCTTCATTCGGCATGAGGCAGGGAAACGGCGTATTTGCGGGACAGTACGGCAGGTAAAGGGCGCCGAAGGAACGTTTGTGCTGAGATGAAGTCCGCTGTGGGGGTCAGACGTCACGGAAATTCCGATCATAAATTTGTCAATGAAAGAGCGAATTCATTGGTGAATTTATATCGTAATTTCCTTTTTCTTTTTGCAGCATTTTTGATGGCAGACAGTCGGCAGGGAAGAGAGGGTGCAAAACAGCAAAGATGGCACTATTACAGAAAAATCAAATGCTCACCGTGCACATCGAGGGCATGACGGCGGAGGGCAGCGGTGTAGCGCGGCATGAAGGTATGGCGGTATTTGTCCCCCACGCGGCGCCGGGCGATACGCTGCATGTGAAGATCATCAAAGTGTCCAAAACCTATGCGGTGGGGAGAATCGAGTCGATTCCGGAAGAAGGTCCCGGACGCGTCGTGCCGGACTGTCCGGCTTTTCCGCGCTGCGGCGGCTGCACGTTCCGGCATCTGGACTATGCCGAGGAATGCGCCGTGAAGCGACAGCGGGTCAATGACGCGATCAAGCGCATCGGCGGTGTGGAACTCGAAGCCGAGGCTTTTCTGGCGGCGGAGCAGCCCGACCGTTACCGCAACAAAGCCCAGATACCCTTCGGTGACAGCAAAGGGCAGACGGTCTACGGCTTTTACGCCGAACGCAGCCATTGCATTGTCCCCTTTACCGACTGTCGGCTCCAGCCGGAGATTTTCAACGCGATTGCGCAGGTGACGGCGAATTTTCTCCGTGAGACGCCCAACGATCTTTATGACGAAACCACCGGCAAGGGACGCTTCCGGCATCTCTACCTGCGGCGGGGTTTCGCAACGGGAAAGATCATGGTCTGCGCGGTGGTCAATGCCAACGGCTTGGCGCGGGAGGATGAATTTGTGCGGCGCATACGGGCGGTTTCGCCTGAGATCAAAAGCATTGTCGTCAACACCAACCGCGAAAAGACCAATGTCATTCTGGGTCAGAAATGCCGGACGGCTTGGGGCAGCGATACCATCCGGGACGTGCTGTGCGGGCTGACGTTTGAAATTTCGCCGCTGTCGTTTTATCAGGTCAACCGGGTGCAGGCGGAGCGTTTATATACACAAGCCGCCGCATATGCCGGTCTGGACGGCAGTCAGGTGGTGTTCGACCTTTACTGCGGCACGGGTACCGTGGGACTGACGATGGCACACAAGGCGAGGGCGCTTTACGGCATCGAGATCGTGCCGGACGCGGTGGAGAATGCCCGGCGGAACGCGGAATTGAACGGCATTTCCAACGCGGAATTTCTCTGCGCGGACGCGGCGGAAGGTACCGGGCAATTGCGGGAGCGCGGGATTGTGCCGGACGTGGTGTTGATCGATCCGCCGCGCAAGGGCTGTTCGGCGGAGGTGATCGCACTGCTGGACGAGCTTGCGCCGCAGCGGATGGTCTATATCTCCTGCGACCCGGCAACGCTGGCGCGTGATGTGGCACGGCTTGCCGAACGGGGCTGGACACTTGAAGCATTTACGGCGGTGGATATGTTCCCCCGCACCGCCAACGTCGAGACGGTGGCGAAATTCACCCGAGCCGATTCTGAGACTATGTATTGTATAAAAGGAAATGAATAATATGCTGACAAGTATAGAAATATGTGCAGGAGCAGGCGGACAAGCTCTTGGACTTGCTATGGCTGGATTTGTTCATGTCGCTTTGGTGGAGTATGAAAAAGAGTACTGTGACACCTTAAAATTTAATCGTCCAGAATGGTCTGTTATTCATAAGAATGTAAAGGATTTTTCAGGATTGCCTTATAGTAGAAGAACGGAAAACGACACTGAACATCTCGATCTCCACAGACGATAAAAAATTCCTGAAAATGTATGCGATAAAGCATGACACGACTGTAGCCGCCTTAATAGAGGCTTATGTGGAGAAACTGCGCAAAGAGAAAAAAAGCGATATTGGATAACCACTATCCACAACTTAAGCACTCCCCCAGTCGGCTACGCCGAC
>CAMJHU010000330.1 GCA_946405565.1 uncultured Clostridia bacterium | reverse complement strand
CTGGTGAACGACGCCGTTTATATTGCGAAGTATCAGGACGGTGGCTGGACGGCAACAGGAACACAGTTCCAAGTGCCGTATGTGTTCAAGACGCTGTTCAGCAAGGAGCCGATTGCCTTTGAGGATATGTGCGAGACGAAATCTGTCAGCACCGCGTTATATCTCGACAGGAACGAAGGTCTGCCCGATGGTGAACACAATTATATTTTCATCGGC
Source organism: uncultured Clostridia bacterium (assembly GCA_946405565.1). Taxonomy (GTDB): domain Bacteria; phylum Bacillota; class Clostridia; order Oscillospirales; family Acutalibacteraceae; genus RUG762. The sequence continues at coordinate 2,958 of CAMJHU010000330.1, read as the reverse complement.
AAGGTCGGGCGCTTCTGCCCGATCAAGGAAGGCTGTGGCGGCGGTCTTCTGCTTCGTGAAAAGGACGGCAAATACTCAGCCGCGACGGGTTCCAAAGGCTACCGTTGGCTGGAAGCGGAGATGGTCAGCACGCTTCACAAGCAGGACGACATTGATATTTCCTACTATCGCAAACTGGTAGACGATGCCGTCGCTACGATTGCGCAATACGGCGATTTTGAAGCGTTTGCATCATGACATTTATCAATAAAGGAGCACAGATAATTATGCAGAATGTGACAGAAAATCTCAGATTGGAGAACGTGCGGATGATTTTCCGCAACTTCTCGGGTAAGGAAAGCAAGTTCAACCGCGCGGGAGACAGAAACTTCTGTGTTGTGATTGACCGGGGCGAACAGGCACAGGCGCTGCTCGATGCGGGCTGGAATGTGCATATCCGTCCTCCGCGCGATGAGGACGAAGAACCTCTTCGTTATATTCCGGTGGCAGTGCGATTCGGGAATATTCCGCCGCGGATCTTTCTGGTGACGCGCCGGAACAAAGTCGCGCTGAACGAGGAAACCGTCGGCACACTCGATCATGCAGAAATCCGCAGCGTTGACCTGACCCTCCGTCCGTATCACTGGGATGTGAACGGTCGCACCGGCATCAAGGCATATCTCCGCACGATGTACGTCACCGTCGAAGAGGATGAGTTCGCCGACAAGTACGATTTCGGCGAGGATATTTCCAAGCAGGAAGACGAGGCGGAGAGATTGCCGTTTTAGGATGACGCGAAAATGGCATTTGATATGATGAGGTGAGAGGCTTTGTTATATTCGTATAGCATTGCCTCTCGCTTTTTTATGACGAAAGGAGATATTTTCAATGATCAAGTTTGAATTGGGCAAGGTGGTTTCCACCAATGGCGTACATAATATGTGCTGCGTTGACAAGGATTTTTCACTGTTTGTCAATTCGTCGTTCCAAAGATATTCGTCCGGTGACTGGGGCGAGATGTGTGACGAGGACAAGGAACAGAATGAGCAGGCACTTGAGGAAGGCGAACGGTTGATGGGTTCCTATGAGAACAAGGAACATGATTGGAAAATCTGGATTATCACCGAATGGGACAGAAGTGTCACAACGATTCTGTTTCCTGAGGAGTATTGAGATGGCAGGCATCAGCCTTTACGACTACCAGCTCGAAGCAGTTAAGCGTATGAAAGACGGCTGTATCCTTTGCGGCGGCGTGGGAAGCGGCAAGTCCAGAACGGCACTTTCCTACTATTATATTTCCAACGGCGGCGCGCTCAATACGGACGAATATGTCCCGATGGGCGACCCGCCGCAGGATTTATATATTATCACGACCGCACGAAAACGGGACACCTGCGAGTGGGAAAAGGAACTGGCGCCGTTTTTGTTGACCACCCATGATGAAGAACGGTTATATTTGCACACTGTCCGGATTGATTCGTGGAACAACATACAGAAATACGTTGACGTCAAAGGCGCGTTCTTTCTGTTTGACGAACAGCGGGTGGTTGGTTCCGGCGCTTGGGCAAAGAGTTTCATCAAGATTGCCAGACACAACAATTGGATACTCTTGTCGGCTACGCCCGGTGATTGTTGGGCGGATTATATTCCGGTGTTTGTCGCTAACGGATTCTACAAGAACCGCACGGAGTTTGTCAGGGAACATATCGTGTACAGCCGTTCCACGCGATATCCCAAAATTGACCGTTACCTGAACACCGGACGACTGGTGAGATTGCGCAATTCCATTCTTGTCAATATGGATTTTCAGCGGCAGACCATTTCGCATCACGAAAATGTCTATGTGGCATACGACGCTGCCGCCTATAAAGATATTTTGCGAAACCACTGGGATATCTGGCACAACCTTCCTATCGAGAATGCGGGAGAATTCTGTTATGCCCTGCGCAGGGTCGTCAACAGTGACGAATCCCGTCTGGTGGCGGTGATGGAAATTTTTGAAAAGCATCCTCGTGTCATTATATTCTACAATTTCGACTACGAGCGGGAGCTGCTCAGGAACGCCTATTACGGCGCTGACGTAGAAATAGCGGAGTGGAACGGTCACAAGCACCAGCCTTTGCCGGAATCGGATAGCTGGGTGTATCTGGTGCAATACACCGCAGGCGCGGAAGGCTGGAACTGCATCATGACCGACACCATTATATTCTATTCGCAGAATTATTCCTATAAGGTGATGGCGCAGTCCAGCGGGCGTATTGACCGCTTGAACACACCGTATCGGCATCTATATTACTACCACCTGAAAAGCCGTTCCGGAATTGATCTGGCAATCGCCAAAGCACTGGACGAAAAGAAGAAGTTTAACGAAACCGGATTTTTTGAAAGGAGACATCCATCATGTTGATATTTAGTTTGTTTAGAATGGCAGGTTTTCACACCGACGAATCCAATGGCAAAACTCTCAATACACCTCGTCTGAGGAAAGATATTTCGGATAAGCTGTCTCACTGGGATGAGCACAGCAACTTCACGCTGGCAGGCATCAACAATCTGAGCCGAAGTGACCTGAACACGCTGCTGATGTGCTGTGATTTTCATGACAAGTACGGCGACATGGGTGGGATTGCTTATTTCAGCAAAGAAATCATGGCGGTGCTGGACAAGTATTCGGTGTAGGAGGTGGATATTTTGAAGAACTGGAAAGACGTTGTGATGATTTCGTCCCTGTTTATCGGCTTTATGGTGGAAATGGCGCTGGTCGCTTCTGCCATTGCGTTTGTGTTGTACGAGATTTGGCACGTAATCGGCTTGATATTTACTTGGATTATTGCAAACATCCCGGAAGACGCCATTCCGTTTCTATTTTTCCTGCTGGCGGTCATCGGCGTGGGAATCGTTTGCTATGACCGTTTCAACAGCGTGGAATTTGAGAAGGAGGCAAGCAAATGAGCGATATGAATCAGGAAGCCAAACAGG
>CAMJHU010000329.1 GCA_946405565.1 uncultured Clostridia bacterium | reverse complement strand
CATTATCGTAGCGGGCGGTGACGACGCGCTGATGGCTGTGGCGGAAACATACGCCGAAAACATGGGGATTGCCTTCCAGATTACGGACGATATTCTCGATGTAACCGGTGACGCGGCGACACTGGGCAAACCGGTACAGAGTGATGTGGAAAATAATAAGTTTACATATGTGTCACTGCTGGGACTGGATAAAGCGCGTGCCGAAGCGGCTCGCCACACCACGCTGGCGGTGGAGGCTGTGACGCCGCTGGGCGGTCAGGGCGAATTTTTTGTGGCGTTTGCCAAGATGCTGGCAGGCAGAATCAACTGACAGGGGGGGACTTGATGTGGGCGTTTTTGGTGAATTATTGCATAATTATGTCATGATTGCCTCCATGTCATCGTGGGCAACTGCGCAGTTTCTGAAATTTCTCATTAATTATTTCACCAGCAAGGAGCTGAATTTCGAGCGTCTGGCAGGTGCGGGTGGTATGCCCAGCGCCCATTCTGCCACGGTAACGGCGCTAATGATTTCATCGGCGCGATTTGAAGGGGTGGGATCCACCTTTTTCGCCATTGCGGTGGTCATCGCGGCAGTCACCATTTATGACGCTATGGGCGTGCGTCATGAGGCAGGCGAACACGCCAAAATCATCAATCAGATGCTCAAGCAGTCCTCCGAGGAAAAGCGTATGGACGAGACGAAGGAAGAGGAAGAAGATCCGGATTTCAAGGAACTCAAAGAAATGCTCGGTCATACCCCGCTGGAAGTCGTGGGCGGCGTGTTTGTGGGCATTTTGGTTCCGCTGATTGTTCCGATGGGATGAGAGGATTGATGGAATGGCTGATTCATTGCTGGATAAAATCAATTCCCCTGACGATATCAAGGGATACAGTCAGGCGGAAATCAATACGCTTTGCGGCGAAATCCGGGAACGGCTGATCGAAACCGTGGCGCTCAACGGCGGACATCTTGCTTCCAATCTGGGCGTGGTGGAACTGACGGTGGCGCTGCACCGAGTGTTTCATTCGCCCCACGACCAGATAATGTTTGACGTGGGACACCAGTGTTATACCCACAAGCTGCTGACCGGGCGGCGGACGCAGTTTGACACGCTGCGCACCGAAGGAGGACTTTCCGGTTTTCCCAAACCCAGCGAAAGTCGGCACGATCCCATGATTGCGGGTCACAGTAGCACGTCGATTTCGGCAGCCTGCGGTCTGGCGGCAGCCAAGAAGCTCAGCGGCGACGACGGATTTGTGATCGCGGTGATCGGTGATGGCGCATTGACCGGCGGTATGGCGTATGAGGGACTGAATAACGCGGGACGTTCTCATGGTCGGTTGATTGTGATTCTCAATGACAACAAGATGTCCATCTCCAAAAACGTGGGTTCAATGGCGCGGTATCTGACCGCGATCCGTACCAAAAACCGCTATATCCGCTTCAAGACGAAGCTCTCGCGTGGGCTTCGCCGTGTGCCGCTGGTAGGAAGTCATATCAACAATCTTCTCTTTCGTTCCAAAAAAGCGCTTAAAGGCGCTATTCTGCATCGACGCGGCACGATTTTTGAAGATATGGGCTTTTTGTACATCGGACCTGTGGACGGTCACAGCGAGAAGGTGTTGGAACGGACGTTCAATGTGGCGCGTTCGATGGTGGACAGACCCGTGCTGATACACGTCTGCACGGTCAAAGGAAAGGGCTATGAACCCGCTGAACTGAAACCGAAAATCTTTCACGGTATTTCAGGCTTTGATGTGGATTCGGGCGAACCCAAACATGGCAGCACCACATTTTCGGATGTGTTTGCCCAGAGTCTGTGTGAATTCGCGGAGAGTGATCCGACCGTCTGTGCCGTCACAGCCGCGATGAAGTCGGGAACCGGACTGTCAGACTTTGCTTCAAAGTACCGGCGGCGCTTTTTCGATGTAGGCATAGCCGAGCAGCATGCGGTGACCTTCTGCGCGGGTATGGCAGCCAATGGCATGAAGCCCGTTTTTGCGGTCTATTCCAGTTTTTTGCAGCGTGCGTATGATCAGGTCATTCACGACGTGGCGATTCAGAATCTCAATGTGACGCTGGCGGTGGACCGCGCGGGCATTGTGGGGGAGGATGGCGAGACCCATCAGGGCTTGTTTGATACGGCGATGCTCTCCACCATTCCTCATGTGAAGATTTACTGTCCGGCTTATTTTGACGAGATGAAGCCCATGCTGCAAAAATGTCTTTACGATTATGCCGGCGTAACGGCGATCCGCTATCCGCGCGGCGGCGAGAAGTATAAACCGGCAGGATTTACCGCCGCGGGAAATGATTATGACTGTTTTCCGCGGGATAGCGCTGATCTTCTCGCGGTGACCTACGGACGGATTTTCAGCTATCTTTGCGAAGCGGTGGAACGTTTGAACGGATTGGGTCAGCCGGTTTCTATGCTCAAACTCGGCAGGGTCAAGCCGCTGGCGGAGGAAGCCGTGCGTTTCGCGGCGGAATACCGTCGCATCGTGTTCTTTGAGGAAGGCGTGCGGCGGGGCGGCATCGGTGAGTATCTGTGCAGCGAACTGGAGGCGCAGGGCTGGGCAGGTGAGTTCCGGATTGTGGCGGTGGAGGATACCTTTATTCCCCATGCGCCGGTCGCTTCGTCCCTCGCCCGTCTGGGGCTGGATACGGAGGGCATGAGCCGCACACTGGCGGCATATTTTGACAATAAGGACGGTATGGTTCATTGAGCGACAAAATCAGACTGGACACGGCTGTATTTGAGGCGGGACTTGCGGAGAGCCGCGAAAAAGCCAAAGCCATGATTATGGAAGGCATTGTCTATGTCAACAACCAGAAGGAGGATAAACCCGGCACGTCGATCAAGGCGGACGCTAAAATTGAAGTGCGCGGCTCCAAGCTTCCCTTTGCCAGTCGCGGCGGTCTCAAACTGGACAAAGCGGTGAAGGTTTTCGGGCTGAAACTGGCGGACAAAATCTGCATGGACGTGGGGGCATCCCATGGAGGGTTCACAGACTGTATGCTGCAAAACGGCGCCGCCAAGGTGTACGCGGTGGATGTGGGTTACGGACAATTGGTCTGGAAGCTGCGCAGTGATCCCCGGGTGGTCAATATGGAGCGCACCAATATCCGTTATGTCACCCCCGAACAGGTCGCCGACAAGCTGGATTTTGCCAGCGTGGATGTGTCGTTTAT
>CAMJHU010000328.1 GCA_946405565.1 uncultured Clostridia bacterium | reverse complement strand
ACTTTGTGCAGCCGATTCTCAAGATCAACGACGCTACGAAGCGCATGGCGGATCTGGATTTTTCGGTCAGACTCAAAATCAAGTCCAAAGACGAACTGGGGCAGCTGGCGGAGAGCATTAATTATCTCGCCGGACAGTTGGAAAGTAAGATCAGTGAACTCAGCGTTGCCAATGAACAGTTGACCCGCGATATTCAGGAAAAAGAAAAAATCGACATCATGCGCCGGGAACTGATTTCCAACGTATCCCACGAGCTGAAAACTCCGCTCGCGATTATCATGGGTTATTGCGAGGGCTTGCAGCTCAATATCAACGACGAGGAAAAGGATTATTATTGCAGCGTGATCGCGGATGAGGCTGTCAAGATGAACGCGCTCGCCGCGCGTCTGCTCAATGTGGCGGAGCTGGAATTCGGCACCTATCTGGATATTACCGATTTCAGCCTGGCGGAGCTGGCGGAGGAACGTCTGAAAACCATGTCCTATATCTTTGCGGAACACGACATTACCACTCAATTCAAATCTTCCGGTACATCGGTCATTCAAGCCGATTACGGGCGCATTGAAGAGGTCATCAACAATCTCCTCTCCAACGCCCAGCACCATACGCCCGACGGAGGACACATTTCCATTGAGGTCATCGGCAAAAAGAGCCGCGTGATCTGTAAAATTTACAATTCCGGCAGCCATATTCCGGAAGAGAGTCTCGACCGTGTGTGGGAGAGTTTTTACAAGGTGGACAAGGCGCGTACCCGCAAATACGGCGGTTCGGGACTGGGACTGAAAATCGTCAGTTCGATTCTCGATATGCACGGCGGCAGCTATAAGGCGGAAAACACCGAGGACGGCGTGATATTCAGCTTTACCGTGCCGAAGCAGCACACCGAGCAGAAGAAATAATGGATACCCATCATCGCAATGACAGGAGAGGATGAGAATCATGGCGGCAGATATGCATTGCCATACCACCCGGTCGGACGGCTCGGATTCGCCCGCGTTTCTGGTCAGTCTGGCGGCGCGCACCGGTCTGACCGGACTGGCGCTCACGGACCACGACTGCTACGCCCCGCGCAGTCTGACACAGCCTTTGGAGGATCAATACGGGATCCGCGTCATCAACGGCGTGGAATGCTCCTGTCGTGACAATGTACACGGAAACAAGGTGCATATCCTTTGTTACAACTGCAAATATCCCGAAGCCATGCAGCCCGTCCTGCAAAAAACGGTACAGGCACGGCTTGACGCGGCGCTGCAAATGATCGACAAGGTGGCAAAGCTATATCCCATCACTCCCGAAATGGTTATGGACGGTGTGGGGGAGGGGCGCTTCTGCGGCAAGCAGCATATTATGCTGGCGCTCATGAAGGCAGGCTATACCACCGAGATGTTCGGCGATCTGTTTCATGAATTGTTTGACAGGAAAACCGGACGCTGCTTTGTGCCGATTGTCCACACGGATGTCTTTGAAACCGTCAAGGCGCTGCGTGAAACAGGCGGCGTGATCATCATGGCGCACCCCTCTGTGTACGGCAGCATCGCCTCGCTGCAGGACCTCATTCAGGCGGGCATTCACGGTGTGGAACTGCATCACCCCCGCAATAAGCCGCACGATATCGAAATCCTGCGGCAGGCGGCGGATGCATACCGTCTGCTCACGATAGGCGGCACCGATTTTCACGGTTATTTTGTGGAGAAAAACCGCCGCAGACCACTTGGCACCTGTACCGCCAGCGAGAGGGAACTCAACGCGCTGTTCGAGACATCCTCGCGCCTGTGGGCTGAAAACTAGATTGCCGGCATCACCGTTTATCCATGCAAAACAAGGGAGGTCAGGTCTATGACAAACGATTTTTTGGAAGAAAGAGACGACAGAGATGTCAAAATCTTCAACGGAGAAGCAGAAGAAACAGCATCCGCCGAGGATAGCGAATATGTGAAATTAATTCATGAAAAAAAAGGCAGCCGGAATATCCGGCGTGCCATGCAGCTGGGCGCCTCGCTGGTTCTCACAACGGAACGCAGCATGAAGGATTTGAATGTGGGCGTGTTCTCTTTGCCGGAGGATTTGGACCCCATGCTGCTCCACCGCAATATGCTGATGGTTTTTTCGATGATTATCGGTCTGGAGCAGTATATTCCCAGCAAGGCGTTGGTGGGTACCGCCCTGAATGTATTCTACGACACCCTCAAAAAAGAAAATCCCAAGCTTTATGACGACATGAGCGCCACAGGTTCCTTTACGTTCTATTACATGGCTTACCGGCGGGACGGCGATCCCAAACTGCGCGTGGCGCAGGCGTTTGCCATGCTCTGCGGCGACGAGAACAATGACGATCTGATTCAGGTGGGCGAGGCGATTTATCACCGCTACCGTCATCTCGTGAGGGAGTACGTCAATGAAATCGGCTTTGAACCGGAAGACGGCAGAAAAGAACCGTAAAAGGGGTACTGTTTTTGGATCATAAAAAATGCGGCGTGACTGCAAATGTCCTGCCGCATTTTTTAGTGTCATGTTCTGATAAAATGAGGGAATGGAAAAAGTGTAAATGAGAGGCATCACATCATGGTGACTTTGCCTTCGCCCACTTCGTGTGCCTCTTTGGTGACGTTGGGGGTCCCCACGGCGATGGCGAGCGAGAAGCGATAGCCTTCCGGGAAGTGGAGTGTATGGGCAAAGGCCTTGCCATTCTCGCCTTCAAAGGCAATACGGCACATACCCACGATCACGGAACCCAGCCCCATCGACTGTGCCGCCAGCACGATATTTTCGGCGGCGATACCGGCGTCCACGGCGCCCCAGATGCTGCTTTCATCGGACGAAATAAAGACCACCGTGGGAGCGTTGTAAAAGACCTTGCCGTGGCGGGCGGTCATCCGTTCCTTGGCGGCTTCGTCGTCGCCTTCCATGATCAGCCGTGCCACTTCCGCCTCCACGGCTTTGATGGCGGAAGAATTGGAGCAGAAGGTGAAGTGCCACGACTGGCGGTTCATGGCGCTGGGGGAGGCAATCGCGGCGGTGGTGAGGGTTTCCATCTGATCCTGCGTCAATGCCATCGGCTCAAAGCCGCGCGTGCTGCGGCGTTCGACGATGGCGTGCATAACCGGGTTGTCGGCACATTCCGCGAACTCCTGAAACCCTGTGTAATCTGCGTAAGCTGTTTGCTGCATAGTAGCATTCTCCTTGCTGTAAAATAAAAT
>CAMJHU010000327.1 GCA_946405565.1 uncultured Clostridia bacterium | reverse complement strand
TACATCAAGAGCGCTGTCCGATAAAATGCAAAGCTGTCTGCGGGTTTACGCGGATATGCTGGGTTCGCCCGATCAGTCCAAGCAGGGGCGTTACGGCTTTGTGCCGGGACTTCAGATGACCGTCGAAGAGCAGGCGCTCGAACAGCAGATCGACAAGCTGGAACAGGGTATTTTTCAGGTGCTTTTCACGGGCGGATTCAGCGCCGGCAAGTCCACGCTGCTCAACGCCCTCATGCGCAAGAAGGTATTGCGTATGGCGATTACCGCGGAGACAGCGGTTATCACCAAAATCGTCTTCGGACAGGATGAAAAAGTCATTATTTACGAAAAGAACGCCGATGCCCGCAGCGGTCAGAAACTCTCGCGGGAGATGAGCGTGTCGCAGTTCTTCGAGCAGTACCGCATCAGTCAGGACAACCCCGACAAATTCACCAATATTGACTATGTGGTACTCCAGCAGCCGGGCGAAGGCATCGGCGGTTCGCTGGTGCAGCTGGTGGATTCCCCCGGTACGGAGAATTCCGTGGAAGATACCCTGACGGCGCGGCAGTTTGCCGAGAGCGCGAGCGCCATTGTGTACATGATCAATTCCGCCATGCCGTTTGTGCTGGAGGATAAGGAATATATTGCCAGTCACTACGCGGGACGGCACATGAAGAACATTTTCTTTGTCTGCAATCGCTTTGACGCGCTGGACGATCAGTCCAAGGAGGATTTGCGCAAGAGCGTCCGGCAGCAGCTCAAGGATGTGTTTACCGACCGCAGCGGACGCTTTGACGAAGAGCTTTTCCAGAGCCGCGTGTTCTACACCGACGCCTATCATTCCCTCTGCGCCCGCGTGGGCGAGGAAGTGCAGACCCCGTTCGGCAAAATGCCCTGCGACGATTCCGTGACCGGCGTGCCGGAATTTGAGCGCGATCTGGGCAATTACCTGACCGCCGACGACCGCGACAAGGAGGCCTTCCGCGGCTATATGGCGCAGCTTGCCGCCAAGTATGTCAGCGCGATGGATCGCATTGAGAGCATCCTCGCCGACTACCGCAAGGGCGCCGATCAGCTCATGGCGGAGCGTGCCGATTTCGAGAGCAAGCGCGGACGGCTGGAGGTCATCATTTCCCAGATTGAGGAGAGCTGCCGCAACTGCGTGGCAGGTATCCTGTCGGGCGCCAAGAGCGAATACACCAGCTGCATGAACCGCATCAATACCGGCTGGGACGCGCATTTCTCGCGTGTGAATGTGCCGTTCAGCCTCAAGGATATGGCAAACCTGACCATTAACCACAAAAACGAAGCCAAGGTCAAGGAGATTACCAAGCCCTTTGCCGTGGCGGTGCAGCAGTATGTCAAGGGAGAATTCGATCAGATGGGCGCCAATCTGCGTGCCTGTATCGATGCGTATCTCAACACGCTGGAAAAGCAGCTCGCGGTGCAGCAGGAACAGATGGAGAGCCTTGACCTGCCGATTTCGATTGAGGATCTGCGTCAGGCATTGCTGGGCAGCGCGACGGGTCACGGCGATTCGGATTTCAACAGCGGCGATATGACCAAGGGCAATCTCTTCCAGATTGTGCTGGGTATTATCGGACTGGACCCGGAAATCATTCTGGGCGGTCTCAACGGCAAGACCTCCAACGGCAAAGCCGTGATGGACTTTATCGTGAAAAACTTCCTGGAATACATCGCGGTCTATGTGGTGGCGTGGCCCATCGGTGTGGGCATTATGGCATACCGTGTGATCAGCATGGTCAAGGGCGTGAAGGAACACAAGAATTCCCGCGCCGCCGATATTCTGCTGGGTATGCGTGCCGAAACGGTTTCGGCGTTGCAGGCGGAGCAGGAGAAATATGTCATGGAACTCGAGAACCAGCTTTCCGCGATTACCCGCGCTGGCGCGACGATGGCGGACGGTATCCGCGGTCTGGCGGACGATTACAGCGCCCAGCTCAACGATACCATCGAGAAGCTCAAGCGTCACACCGGCAACCTCCAGTCCGAAACCGAGCGCACCAATAAAATCCGTGCGCTCCTGCTCCAGAACATCAGCGAGATGAATCAGATGCTCGACGGTCGTCCGCTGAACGATGCGGAAGTGCGGCGGTTGGCGGTTATCAACGACTGATAAGGGGATTATGGTATGTATCGTGACACACTGACGGGACAATGGAAGAATCTTTCCGGCGATTTCGCGCAGGAATACGACCGTCTGCTGACCAAGGGAGAAGCGCCGGGCTGTTTTGCGGGATGGTATGAAACCCGTATCCACCGCTGGCAGAGCGTCGCCTATCCCGAAGGCATCATTCTCGAACAGACACAGCGCTCGCTGACCGAGAAGCAGCCGGCGCAGGCAGTGTCCCAAACAGACGAGACGGAAACGCCGACAGCCGTGGACGAGCCTTCGGCATCGGAAGAACAGCCCGATTCGGTTGAACGCGCATCTGTCAATCCGGCAGCCTTTTTAGGCGATCTGCTTGACGCGATGAAAGCCTTCACCTTTGAGCCGGTGGCGGCGCAGCCGCAAAGACCGGTCTGGCATGCGTATGCGGCAGGACTGGCGGGCGGTGTGATTTCGGCGGGACTGCTGGCGCTGTTCGATTGGCCGACGTGGCGATGGATTCTGAGCGGCGTAGTGGTATGCGTGGTGATTTCTCTTGGATTCCTGCGCACCATTCAGACCGAGCGGGAGCGCGAGCAGAAGCGCATCAAGGATGACTATGTGAAGCAATTGGAGGATTATCTGTCCGAACTGACGGCAGTCTGCGACCGGTATGAGGTTGACGCATGAATGAGAAATATGTGCTGTCGGAAGTGATGCGCGTGATCGACGGAGACGAACGGTGCCGCGAGCTATTTTCCCCGGAGCAGCTCACGCAGTACCGCCTCATTGCGGAACGGCTGGCGGCGCATGAATCCGCCCGCCCGTTCCGGGTGGTATTCTGCGGTGTGTTTTCGTCGGGTAAGACGTCGCTCATCAATGCGGTGCTGGACGCGGGCTACTCGCTGCCGCAAGGCGTGAATCCCGTGACCAAGCTGGTGACGCGCATTCGCGGCGGCAGCGGTGTGACCTGCGCCTACCGTCTCAACGGACGGGAGGTTCCCGTATCGACCCACTATCTGACCGAGCTGATTCAGGGCAAAAAGCAATTGGTGTGCGGCAGCAATGAACTGATTGTCACACTGCCGTCCGAAAAGCTGCCGCGG
>CAMJHU010000326.1 GCA_946405565.1 uncultured Clostridia bacterium | reverse complement strand
AAACAACTTTTCAAGTCCATCAAACAACTTTTTCAATTGATAGAACAACTTTTCAAACCGATCAAACAACTAAGTCCATCAATGGTACAACCATTATAGGATGTATTGTACCGGATCATATCAGACTTGTCAAGATAGTGTGAAAGCCCAAATTTTGCATCGCATTAAACAAAGAAAAGGAATTATTTTATTTGCCTGACACCCTAATCAAAAAAGCCGGAATCAGCGATTTTTCTAAGTACCTGAATTGCCTCGTTGTAATCGACTTTTTCTTTTAGCAATCTCACAGTCAGCGTATTATAGTCTTCCTTGTAAACCTCATCGTGAATGATCTTGTAAAGCAGTTCCGTCACATTCACATCAGGCTGGGCGGACAGGCAGATACTTGCCTTTGAACGCACCTCTCTGACTTCGTGAATCAGCTTCCTGAAATCATCATCCTGTCTGACCAACGGCAATAATTTGTATATATCGTAGATGTGGCGGGAATGCTTCTTGACACGTCCAGACAAATAATAGTCACATACTGCGAACACCTTGTCAATCAGGGTTCTGTCAAGTCCCTGCACCTTCATCTCAAATGGATTCAGGGAATATTCCGTCAACATTTCAGGAGCTTCCTCTTGCAGAAGTTTCCCGATATAACTGCCGACAGCCAGCGTTACCGTCGGGAAAGAAACCTCGGTAAACGACGTTTCCATGATAACCATTGGATTAACCGCACCAGACGTAGATTTCAGCACAGAATCGTATTCTATTCTGTAGCAGTTGTAATCTCTCCGGCTTCGGATATCGTCAATATTCGATATTTTCATGCCGAGTTCTTCGGCGATTTCAACGATACCGTATTTCAGCTTCTTTTTTTGCCCCTGAGATAATGAATTGTCAATCGTAATGTCAATATCCTCGGAAAAACGGTCAATCACCTTGTGACATTTTGAAAGTGACGTTCCGCCCTTAAACACAACGAAATCAAACATCTCCGAGAGCTTGCGCAGGATCAGAGTGATATAGTAATCTTTTTCGATAATCTCCGGTGCCAAGCCGGTCTGAAAAACCGCAAGATTAATGGCTTCCGCGAACTGCTCCCTGTTGTTATGAAGATAATCCATTCAAAAGTCCCACCTCATACATATTTCTGAAAAGCCTGTCAGGGTAATACGGCAAGTACTGTTCCAGATCACGAAATGTCAGCCCATTGCTTTTCATATAGGAAACAATCCGTCTTTTCTGTTCGTCTCCCTCTTCTTCTGACAGAAAATCAATATCCTTGAGAAGATCGAGAAGCTGGAGCTGTTTGTAATTCGACTCCGTCACAGGCAATCTCGGTCTTCGCAGGGCGATGACGGAGGAAGCAAGCTTCACCTCGCGGTAATCGTTGGTTGCCTTGTTGGTGGTGACTTCGCAGATCATGGGAACCTGCGTAGTCAAGCCAAGCTGATTGGCAAACATAATGCCTCCGACATATCCGCACAATTTGCCGTTATCGGTGAGATACTTTTGCGTGATCACCTTATCCCTTGAAAGCTGTGAACCCGATCTGAACGGCGAAGGCTTGGGGATGAAATAGATGCCCGTATCATACCGACGCAGCTTCCCTTCATCTGTCAGTTTCTTAATCTGCTGACGGATGTAATTGGTAGACCAGTCCTTATAGCGAATATCCGACACAAATATCGGTTCATTTTGCCCATAGGTTTCAAGAAGATATTCAAACAACACAACGCTCACCTCACTAGTAATAAATCAGTAGTGCTCATCTACATATTTATTATAGCAGACAGGCGAGCGTTTTGCAAGTGGAAATATAAAAATCTATTGTCAGATATTGGTATTGTTGTGTAAAGCAAGAGCCTTTTCTTTCTATAGACTCACAAACCAAACTTGTCAAGATGTAGTCAAAGCACAAAAATCACATCGCATAAAAATTACGTCGCATTAATAAAAGAAAAGAATATTGACTTTTACCTAATGGTACTTTTTAAGGAATGGCAACTCTTGATAAGTATGTAGCAAATTTTAATGTAATCTGTTCTGAAAAAATATCGTCCAAATGGTATAATCTATTATCTATATTCTTTTTAAGATATGAAATTGGAACAGAGAAATAGTGTTTAAAATCAATTATGGCATCGGACAGTACGGAGGTCTCATTTAATGCAAGTTCCAGAACATGAAATCTATAATGCCAATCCCTTTCCGCGATTTTATAGTCATCTTTATGATATACATCTTCATTGATTAAAGAAATGTCTAATTCATAAAACACATCAGATAGATGGTCTCCCTTTTTTGCAATTGTTTTATTATATATGGGACATAATAAAATTGACGGCATAAATTTTGTAGGTTTACCTCTACCTGTCGAAAAGATATCATCCATACCTATCACGTCACAAGCTTGACTAACAATGATTGCCAAAGGAAATTCATATTCAACTACGTCAACATTGTCATCATCTTCCGCATCAATGTAATTATATCTTACGTTTTTAAACACGTCGCCTTGACATATTTTTTCCGTAGTCGCAGGGACTGAAACTAACGATTTTGTGGACATATTATCCCTTCTTTAAACTATATTTTCTCAATTTTATCTTTTGTGGCAAAAGGTATTCGGCTTCGTCTTGTATTAATTCGGGATTTTTATCCACCACAGAAGAAGATGTAGTTGTTGGAGGCTGCTCAGTCAATTCAAGCATTGAATTATCATCTTGAAGTGATGGAGAAATAGAAATGCTTGTGCTTGAAGTATCAATATTTGAAATATTTTTCAAGTAATCATTCATCAGCTAATAACCTTTCTTAAAGAATCCGTAATGGAACCTTCAAATAATTCTTGTATGGCATCGTGCCCTTGCATAATTATTCTCAAAATTTCATCTATCAATTCTACCGGCTCAGTTGTAAAACAGTCATAATCTAACGCAAAACTGTCTTTGCTTAATGGACTGGGATAATCCGGATTAAACATGCCGAATCTAAAGTTTAAAAGCATATTTGCAACTTGGTACTCATTCATGTTCATGGCGCGTATAAGCCGTAAATCATTTTCCGAAACAAATTCCTTCGCATAAAGTATTGCAGAAATTTCAGGAGAAAACATATTCTTTCTTAGCTTTATGTTTTCTGTACCAAATATATTTATATAGCGAATTCCAATTCGCGCAGATGTGAACCGATGTTTTGAATATAGCAC
>CAMJHU010000325.1 GCA_946405565.1 uncultured Clostridia bacterium | reverse complement strand
CCACGCTTCTGGTGGGACACGTCAACAAGGACGGTGCAATTGCGGGTCCCAAGGTGCTGGAACACATTGTGGACGCGGTGCTGTATCTCGAAGGCGACCGGCATCTTTCTTACCGCATTTTACGGGCTGTCAAGAACCGCTACGGCTCTACCAACGAAATTGGCGTCTTTGAGATGCAGGACAACGGGTTGCGTGAAGTGGAAAATCCTTCCATGATGCTGCTGTCGGGACGTCCGGTCAACGTGTCCGGCACCTGTGTCGCCTGTACGATGGAGGGCAGCCGACCGATTCTGGCAGAGGTGCAGGGACTGGCGGCTTCTTCCGGCTTCGGCAACCCCCGCCGTATGGCGACCGGATTTGACGGCAGCCGCATGAACCTGATCCTCGCGGTACTGGAAAAGCGCTCCGGCTATTTCTTCGCCAATATGGACACTTATGTCAATGTCGTGGGCGGACTTCGGTTGACCGAACCGGCGGCCGATCTGGCGGTGGCGATTGCGTTGGTCAGCAGCCTCAAGGACTTGTGTGTAGGCGAAGACGTCATTGCCTTTGGCGAAATCGGTCTGGCGGGGGAGCTTCGCTCCGTCAGCCACGCGGAGGCACGTATTCGCGAAGCGGCTCGCTTAGGCTTTGCACGGTGCATCATGCCCTATCATAATCTCGCCTCTCTAAGCGGTTCGCCGCGTGATTACGGCATCGCGCTCTATGGCGTACGCACGGTCCGGCAGGCAGTTGAGGCGCTGGGACAGCCTTCCCAAAAGATGAACAGCAATTGAATTTCCGACCTATTATGAAAGGACTGACATTATATGAAAAATATGAAAAAAACAAAGATATGGCAAAAAGCGGTACTTGCTGCACTGTGTGCGGGACTCATTCTGACCTGCACCGCCTGCAGCGGAACAGACAGCCTGTCCGAAATGATCGGAGGTACATCCTCGTCATCGGACGGTGTGCAGACCCTTGCGCAGAAGGAAGAAGCGCTCACGGCTGGCTTGATGAAGGAATTTGAAAGCAATTACGGCGACGTATTGGGCGACGTGCAGTTCCGCGAAATCATCATATACACCTATCAGGATATTCACAGCGGCAGTCGGCTGGAAGATTATGAAAAGGAAATGCTGCTCGAATATGATATTGGGGAAAAAGACATTGCCTATGAAGTGACCTATGATCTGATGGCAGCGGAAGGACAGTCCATCGATCCGCTGCTTCCTGCCAACGGTGAAATCGACGGCAACTGGGTCAGGGAAAAATGGCTCTGCGGCATTGCCCGCTACGTTTCGGACACGGAATACGATATCGTCAGTTATGGCACATCGTTTTGAGGAAGGTACGCATGGATAAAGAATCTCTCTTGCATATCACCGATCATACGCTCCTGAAACCCGATGCCACATGGGCGCAAATTCAGACTTTATGTGACGAGGGTCTTCGCTTCAGAACCGCGTCGGTCTGTATTCCGCCGAATTATGTAGCGAAGGCAGCCTCCTATCTGCAGGGACGGCTGCCGATCTGTACCGTCATCGGATTTCCCTGCGGCTATCAGACCACTTCCGTAAAGGTCTTTGAAACACGCGATGCCATTCAGAACGGCGCGGACGAAATCGACATGGTCATTCCCGTCGGCTGGCTCAGAGACAGACGCTTCGATGAGATTTTCGCCGAAATCCGAGCCATCAAGGCAACCTGTGGAGAAAAAATTCTCAAAGTCATTGTGGAAACCTGTCTGCTCACCGACGAAGAAAAAATCAAAATGTGCCAGATCGTATCCGAATCCGGCGCCGACTTTATCAAGACATCGACCGGCTTTTCCACCGGCGGTGCAACTGCGGCAGATATTCGTCTGTTTGCGGCACATATCGCACCATCTGTTAAAATCAAAGCGGCAGGCGGCATTGCCTCTTTTGATGACGCGGCACAACTGGCTGCACTGGGCGCGTCCCGTCTGGGAACCAGCCGGTTGGTAAAACTGATGGGGTAAGAAAAGAGAAAATGACTGCTGTCTTACAAGGCGATCAGCCTGTGCATGACAGCAGTCTTTTATTTGTGTATGAACCAGTGAACTCCGATTTTATCAGGCGGGATGATTGACAATGCCAACAAACAGCGGGAGTCCTGTTTCGCTCATGATCTCAAAGATGAACGGTCTGTCGAGGTTGAATTTCTCGTGATCTATGGAGGCACCCATACCCTCTAACATTATGACTGTCACCGAAGCTGCCTTGCAGCCTTCCTCGTCAATCAGCACTCTTGTATTCTGCTCCGCTTTGCTGAGATAGATTTCATCCGTGCTGTCGGTCAGAGGCGTGAAGTCTGATTTTTCAGGGTCAAATATATCTGTGATGCCAAGCGCGTTCAATCCGTCGCCCAGATTCATTATCGATGAAACGTCAAATTTGGGAATGGACAGTGTGACCATCGCTGACTTGCTATTGGGATAGTCTCCATAGCTGACCAATAAATTCCTGACCTGCTTGTCATTCAGCAGATCAGCGGGAGTATAGCCTTTGTTGGGAAGTATCAGCTTCATATGACCGTTGTTTTCAAGTGGTAAACTGATGGAGGTAAAATGATCTCCCCAATAATAGAACGTATCTCTTTCAGCGTTCATAAAATCGCATTTTATATTGCCGGAAGCCGCGTGGAAGGTGGATGTTTTTGTGTCATTGGACATAAACGGATCCTTCCATTTGCCGCTGTAATTGACCGTGGAAGCAAGTGTGAGTACCATTCTTGGATCCATTTGGATATTGGAGGCATAATCTTCCAGCAGTCCGTCGGTCTGCTGATTAATCCAATCCTGAAGCATTTTATTGTATTCGTCGGAACCGGGTTCACCGCTGAATACCGATGAATAATAGGTGTCGGCAAGCCTGCCCACCGTATCCTTTTTATAGCGCATACGGTTGTTTGTCCACAGGGAGTTGGCAAGAACGCACTTCGCCAATCCGTCGTCCGCGTAATTCGCCTGCCAGATGGATTGGGAATGGGAACGCAGGGTTTTGATATCGCTCTGATGAAGCGCGTCAAGAATCTGTTGCCGCGAATTTCCGTCCGTGATTTCCGCCGATATTCCCAGCGCCATGTAAAGACTAAGCGGAGAATAGGCTTGGTTGTCGGTGCTGCTTTGGTTTAAAAACACATCTGTGCTGCTCAGAAAGAAGTCATTGAACCCGTCCTGATAGCCTTCGGGCTGATTTCTGAGCGCCGTCCGCGCCTCGCCCCACGCGTCATACAATGTTCCATCGGGGTC
>CAMJHU010000324.1 GCA_946405565.1 uncultured Clostridia bacterium | reverse complement strand
TCGACGATGGAATGAGGCTCAGGCGATATATGCCCACGCAAAATAAAGATAAATGAGGATCAGCAGCAGTTCCGAGACGAAGGAAAGGATTTGCAGCGCAAGGATTTTGGTTTTGTCGGAGATGCTGCGGTTGATGCAGACGTATTCGGTGCTGCCCGCGGAACAGGAGGCGCCAACCGCTCCCGTGACCAGCACCAGCAGGGTGGTGACAATCCGGATCATCATTTGCAGCACGCCGATCCAGCCCAGCAGCAGATGAAATACCGTCACCCCCGCCAGTGTCCAGAACAGCGTCATATTGGTGTAGTAGAGAAAGCCCAGTTCCGCCTTGCCGCTGACCGGCGTGAAAAACAGCCGGTCGGGCAACTGCCGGAGCCGCTTGCGGAGATATTCCCGGCTGCACGACCTGCGCACCTTTCTTTCGATCATCCAATAGAATTCACAGTAGAAAAGCCAGCAGATGAACAGTGCCGCCAGCTCACCCAGATAAAACATGGTATGTGGTTCCTCCCTTTAAGGACGCCGCCGCGCGGTCATCATTCAAAGCTGCCCAGCGCGTTGAGGCTCTGTGCCTTGAGATAGGCGTTGATGAAGCCGTCGAGATCGCCGTCCATCACGGCGTTGATATTGCCCATTTCATAGCCGGTGCGGTGATCCTTGGCGAGCGTGTAGGGCATAAAGACATAGGAGCGGATCTGGCTGCCCCAGGCGATTTCCTTTTGCACGCCCTTGATATCCTCGATTTTTTCGAGGTTTTCGCGCTCCTTGATTTCCATGAGCTTGGATTTGAGCATTTTCATCGCCATCGCCTTATTCTGCACCTGACTGCGTTCGTTCTGACAGGCGCAGACAATGCCGGTGGGAATGTGGGTAATGCGCACGGCGGAGTCGGTTTTGTTGATGTGCTGACCGCCGGCGCCGCTGGAACGGTAGGTGTCGATGTGCAGGTCTTCAGGGCGGATTTCCACTTCCACATCGTCGGCGATTTCGGGCATGACTTCCAGCGAAGCGAAGGAGGTGTGGCGGCGTCCGGACGAATCAAAGGGGGAGATTCTCACCAGACGGTGCACGCCCATTTCACATTTCAGATAGCCGTAGGCGTTGGTGCCTTCAATGAGAATAGAGGCACTTTTGAGACCGGCTTCGTCGCCGTCGAGATAGTCGATGGTCCTGACCTTGAAGCCGTGGCGTTCGCTCCAGCGGATGTACATACGGTAGAGCATCTCCGCCCAGTCCTGCGCTTCGGTGCCGCCGGCGCCGGCGTGGAAGGTGAGAATGGCATTGTTTGCGTCGTATTCGCCGGTCAGGAGGGTGGTGAGGCGCAGTTCTTCCAGTGTCTTCTGAATGGCTTCCACCTCGGCGGTTGCCTCATCGAGCAGTTCCAGCTCGCCTTCCTCGTTGCCGAGTTCGACGAGTGTCATGGCGTCCTCATACTTGGTGTAAAGCGCGTCGAAAGCGCCGAGTTTGCTTTTGATGGTGCTGGTTTTGCGGAGCACCTTCTGAGAATTCTCCATGTCGTCCCAGAAATCGGGCGCAGCCGCCTGTTTTTCCAGTTCCGCCACTTCCTGTGTCAGCTTGTCGTATCCGAGCGCTTCCTTGAGGTCGTCGAGATCGGGTGCCATATTGCGAAGCGTCAGCATCAGTTCTTCAAATTGCAGCATAAATTACCAATCGCCTTTCGTGGTGTTTATTTCGTTCATTTCAGATAAAAGACATTATACATGATTCTGCCTGAAATGTAAAGTATATAATGGAAAGATTTTTGACAGTCCGGTTGATAAAGGCAAGCGCGTCGTGTACTCCCTCCGCCGCCTTTCGGCGGCACCTCCCTCAAAGAGGGAGGCAATAAAGGCTCCCTCTCTGAGGGGGCTGTCGGCGCAGCCGACTGGGGGAGTGCTAAAGTTGTGGATAGTGATTGCAATATGAAAAACACTGTGATATAATGGAAGGGAAACCATGAGAAATGAGGGGGACGGTCATGCACTTATATTGCAAATGCGGCTACCGTTTTGCCAACGCGGGCGATTCGCTTGCCTACAAGGGGCGCATTCTGGCGGATCAGGACGTCAAGGAACTGGTGGAAATTCTGGAATATGGCGAGCAGCCGCACGACGATGATCTGGAACTGTTTGCGCCGGCGTGTGATCTGATTGAACGCGTGATGTTTCAGTGTCCCGAATGCGGGCGGCTGTATGTGGAGGACAGCGACTATTCGTTTTTGCAGTTTGTTCCCTGCGAGGACGCGGAACCGTCGCCGGAGGTCAACAGGCGGCTGCTGATCTCGGCGCATGGCAAGCACTGGCGGGGCTGTCTTTATGCGGACTGGAAAAATCCCAAGCCGGACTATCTCGAACACAAGGGGTATATCGAACCGCTGGTGAACGTGGAATATGACCGTCTGGAATTCGATGATTACAATGCCTTTGAAGCCCGCTACTTTGAGATTTTTGAAGAGCTCAAGGGCAAGGAGATTCTGGAATACGCGGTGCTGCGGGTCAACGGGGTCAAAAAACACACCTGGAGCTGCGACTGAGCGCGGGAAGGATTGTGGAGTATTTTTGGCGAAAAGTTGAATTTTGCGGGATTGGTCTTGCAATTGCGCGGTGATCGTGGTATGATGTCAATACCATGACACAGGATCGGCTGGCGGGCGCGCAGGCGCACCGTCACCGTGATCATGAATCTGTAACATGAAGGAGAACCGTATACGATGGAAAAAAGAGAACAGCTTTACGAAGGCAAAGCCAAGAAGGTTTTTGCCACGGAAGACGATGATTATTGCATTGTGTCCTATAAGGATGACGCCACTGCCTTCAACGGCGAAAAGAAGGGCACCATCGCGGGCAAGGGCGTGGTCAACAACCGCATGTCCAATATGCTTTGCAAGCTGCTGGAAAAGAAGGGCGTTCCCAGCCATTATGTTGAGGAACTCAGCGACCGCGAAACCCTCGTGAAAAAGGTGGAGATCGTTCCGCTGGAAGTTATTATCCGCAACACCGCTGCCGGCAGCTTCTCCAAGCGTTTTGGCGTAGAAGAGGGCCAAAAGCTCAACTGTCCCACGCTTGAATACTGCCTGAAAGATGACGCGCTGGGCGATCCTATGATCAACGACACCCAGATTCTTGCCATCGGCGCCGCCACACAGGAAGAGCTGGACAAGATCGCAGCGATGGCGTACAAGGTCAACGAAGTGTTGATTGAGTTCTTCAAGACCATCGGTATTGAGCTGATCGACTTCAAGATCGAGTTCGGTCGTTTTCATGGCGACATCATCCTC
>CAMJHU010000323.1 GCA_946405565.1 uncultured Clostridia bacterium | reverse complement strand
CCCGCCAGTTACCGCCCTCCGGTCGGTGACCTATCGCCAGAATATTACCGCCCAAGTCGATCATAGCACTTTTTATGCCTCTTTCGCGCAGATACTGCGCCATCCGATCGGCGGCATATCCCTTGGCAATCGCACCAAGATCGATTGCCATTCCCTTGGGTAAAGTTACCGTTGTACCATTGACAACCATTCGGGTATAGTCCACTTTTTGAACAGCTTTGGCAAGCTGTCCCGCGTCAGGGATGGCATCGTCACTGCCATCAAAATGCCATAGTTCTTTGACCGGTTGAATCGTGACATCAAACAATCCCCCGCTGGCAGCAGCATAGCCATTCGCGCGGGTAAGCAATGCCGCTGTTTCCGCAGATACCTGGGTCGGTTTTCCCTCTGCATGATTCACACGATAAATGTCACTCGTACTGACAGAAATGCTCAACTGTGCCTCACATTCTTGGCATACGGCAAATACACCATCCAGTACCGTGTCACAATTCCTCCCATTAAATATTGTAACAGTACAGATGGTATCCATCAGGAATTCCGTGCGGGACGCCGGATATGTTTTTTGTGAGACTATCTGACAAAAAATCATGATGATCGCAGTTGTCGCGACTAATCCCGCCACCGCTTTTCCCAAGGTACTCAGGCTGCCCTTGGATAATTTTTTGTTTCTCACGTTACTTCTCTTCCTTTCGTTTTTCTTCTTCATTCCGTCTCTCTTCTGAAAAGAGGTGCCAAATTCATGGAAAAATCCTCACATCGTTCATCGGCTTCATCTATGCCGCCCTCATCACATTCCGATACAGCGGCATTAGCAGCGTTACTGGCAGCATCGGCGCTGTTGCTGGGGTATGTGGAATCGCTGATTCCGGTGGTTCCTCCCGTGGCAGGTATCAAGCTGGGGTTGGGCAATCTTGCCCTTTTGCTATCGCTCCGCATACTCGATGCGCCACGTATCACCTGGGGTATTATGTTGACAAAGGTGTTGTTATGTGGACTGCTGTTTGCAGGCGTGGGTACACTTCCCTATGCACTTGCCGGCGGCACGGCAAGCGTTGTCGTCATGCGTCTTCTCAGTCGGTCGCCACGCCTTTCCTGCCTGGGTGTCAGCACGGCTGGAAGCATTGCGCATATGGCGGCGCAGACGGTGGTGGCGGCGCTGCTCACCTCCACCGCGGAGGTAATGCTATTGCTGCCGGTTCTTTGTTTCATCGGTATTCTGACCGGAACCGCCAATGGATTGATTGCCAATCAGATCGTGCGGCGTTTGGCATTGTTTCGTCCATAAGCAAAGCGGTCTTTGGGACACAACTCCCCAAAGACCGCTTTGCTTTTTCTGTATGAGACGTCATCTCCGTCCTACCTCTGCGGAAAAAAACTGTCTCTTTCTTCGCTTCTGTTATTCTTCCGTATCCTCGGCGGACTGACCTTTGCGTGTCTTCTTTCGCTTTTCCAGCGCGGAGGAACTTAACGAGAAGAGCAAATCCTCCTGCTGCTTGGCGGACAGCATACGGAAATTGATGACCAGCTGCTTTTCCGCCTTGGAAAGTTCATAGATGCGCATAACTTCCGTAGCGTCTTCTTCCGTCGCGCCATCGCGAACCTCTGTGCAGGGTTCAGGCTCATCAACCAAATCATAATACGTAATATTGAAAATCTTAACTAATTTGCTCACGGATTTGATATCAGGCGTCGTCTTGCCCGCTTCGTAATAAGCATACGTTGAACGGTCAAGATTTAAGACGTCCGCTACCTGCTGCTGGGTCAGACCGGAAGCAACTCTGAATTTCTTCAATCTTTGATTTAATGTCATGATTAAGACACCCCTAAAAAGTAAAAAGTGTACAGGATAAAAGGATGAAAAATACGGTCAGAAAAATCTATTACCTAATGCTAATTATATTATAGTTGAGAAATGACGACTTTTCCAGTACAGGTGATAAATATTCACTGTGAAACCGCATTTTTGGCATCTTTAACAAAAAGACAGGGGTTGATCAATCAATTATTTAGTTGTAATCCTATCCCTCCAAATCGTTAAAAAAAACGGCTATATCATGCTGAATATCACGCTGGAAATGATACCCAGTACCATTAATCCCGCCAGTATCAGCGCCACCAGTTTTACCCAAAAGTTCTGTTTATGATTCATTGAAATGCCCCCCTCTCCGCATAAACCAGCGTTGTTGTCATTTCTTATCACTATGAAATATTTGTCCATCCCGCTGTTACCACCAACGCAACAATTACCCCGATGACCAAAATCAGCGAAAGGATGCCCCGCGCTTTTCCCGCCGACAGATGCCGCCGATAGTCTGCCTCTTCCTGCGCGGCTTGTCTGTCATGTGCATCTGTCTCCTTGTATCGGACCTCATCGCGACGCCGTGCGCCGGAAGCGGCTCGCGCCATGATACGCCGCAACTGTGATTCACTATAGACCCGCGTCGCCGCGGATTTACGAAGCGACGGCGATTGAAATTTCTGATATGTCTTGCATTCCGGTGAAGCAACGGATGCTGTGGGTACCTCACTTGCATTGTACCGCTTCGCCGCGTAGGGCGCGAGGAATTTTCTCATGGAAACCGCAATGGACACCGCTGCCTGACGCATCCCCGGCAGCAGCAAAACCGTATCCTCCCCTGCTGTCAGCAGTATTCCCTCCGGTCCGTCAAATCGTGACGGAAACAACACGGCTCCCTGTGGCGATGGCAATCGGTTCCCGCGCAGTGTATCATACACAAAACGGGAACGGCTGCGCTTTCCTCTTTCCAACGGTACACCTAACGCGTTACATAAAAGGAACACCGTGTTCTCTTCCTGAGAAATGGCGTCCAGCCCTCCGATAATGATAACCGTATGTGACCGCTTCATCACATCTGCAGTCAGTGAAAGGAGCTTCTGCGGCTGCACTGTAGCGTCGAGGCTGCGAATGCCGCCGCAGAAGTCGGAAAGCAGATCATTTACAGCACGGGAAATAGTGGAATCGGGTTGCATCTTGTACCAGATGATTCCTGCCGACAACGCGGCTCACCGTCCCTTTCTTCATGATAATCCTGCATTGTGCCGAATCTGTCTTACGGCATCAGCGGTGTGGGATTGAGTTCTGCGGAAGTGACGTCTACCGTTGTCTCACCCTCACGGAGCTGACGGGCTGCGATCACCATGCGCCAGTTGGACTTTTCATAAGAACAGGTGGAAAGCAGCAAAATCTTATCGTCGGCATTGACCTCCACCGGCGTAATGATTTTGGAACGTTTTTTGATGGCTGCCACAAAATTGAGGAATTCGGTATCATCCTTAAAGGAAGTTCTGATAT
>CAMJHU010000322.1 GCA_946405565.1 uncultured Clostridia bacterium | reverse complement strand
CGTTGACGGCATTTCCGCCTGACATCAGCTTGTTTTTCCTCGCCGAATGCTGCACAATGGCACGCTGCTCCATCGTATCCACCAGTCGGTTATAGATGTGAATGGTCACGCCCGTCCGGTCGCCAAGCTGAGAAAGAAGCGCCCTTTCGCCCGTGTTGGTGGGATATTCTCTGATTGCCTATGCACAGCACCACCTGTCGCCCATGATGTAGTAATCGGTCATGAATTTCAGCGTGCTGGGCGCAATCA
Organism: uncultured Clostridia bacterium; assembly: GCA_946405565.1. Taxonomy (GTDB): domain Bacteria; phylum Bacillota; class Clostridia; order Oscillospirales; family Acutalibacteraceae; genus RUG762. The sequence goes on along the minus strand of CAMJHU010000322.1, from coordinate 3,074 downwards.
TGCTTTTTTCGGAAACAAAAAAAGACACACCGTTTTTTCCGTAAATTCGGTGTGTCAACAGCATATTCAAATTGATGGTTTATTCCACTGAGCGTTGCAGGACAAAATCATCCATTACCGCTTTTTTCAGATAAAAGGTATACCCGTGCTTCATATGCCCGTGAAATCCCGACAGGCGCTGACGTATTTCGCTGAGTTCCATATGTCCCTCTCGGTATAATCGCATGAACGCTTTCAGCTTCCGCTTGTATCTGATTTTGGATGATGTCTTTAATCGCCTGATGACTTTGCCTGAACTGCTCAATGAAAAACGAAATCCCAGATATTCCACGCCGTTTTTGAGGGGGAATATCTGGGTTTTTTGATTGAATTGCAGTTTACGTTCATTTTCGACGTAATCGCGCATTTTCGCAAGGCAATCGTGCAGATACTCCTTGCTCTCATGGACGATAATCATATCGTCCATATACCGGGTATCCAGCACAGATCGCCTTGCTTTGTGCTGATACCCAAGCCTTTCTTTGACTGCCTCTCTGTCTCTGCCGCTGACAAATGTATCGTTGGCGCGGTACAGGTTTTCTATCACATCAAGCGATAGGTTCTGCATACGCGTGACAAAGGTAAACCGGAAATGCTTGGGGGATTTCAGCGTGACAGTCATCACATAAGAGCATAGCTCTTTTGCTTTGGTAAGGCTCTGTTGAAAAATAAGTTGAACATTTCTCGGAAATCAATCCCGATTATACGATGCTTGTCGAGGATTTCTGTTCAAGTTATTTCATGACAGTTCCTAATCACCATCAGTTCGCTTTGGTTTTGTTGTGACATTTAATCACGCCTTGCTTTTTCAAAAATTTTCGCGCCGCTTTGCGGCGGATAAAGGATTAGTGACGCGCCGCAGGCGCGTCGTGATGTGAGGATTTTAAGATTTGAAGATTTTTTATTATAGATTCAGCCAGAAAGCCGGGCGAACAGCGCCGCCGTTGCTAAAGACATTGCTGCCGTTCTGATCGACGCTGCCACTAGTAAGCACGAACGCGGCGTAATTACTAAGGTAGCCGGGCGAGCGAAGCCACCACCAGCCCGTTTTCTCCCCACTCGGAAGTGAATAACTATCACTGGCATCTGCGCCCTGCTTTTTTGCATATCCTGTCGGCGCAGCCATACGGTCATCATCATTACTAAAGTATTGATCGACTTCATCAATACTCAACGCAAAGATTTTGTCCTGTGTGGCGTTGCCACCTTCGGTGTTGTATTTAGAATTATCAGGATTTTGATTGGTGACAGTTGCGATTTTTGCCTGTTCGCTGCTGCTAAATGCCTTGTTGATAAATTCTCCGTTCATCCATTTCCGCAACGTACAGGTTTCCCATGTTACGTTGACATATTTTTCATTGTACTGCACACAATCCAGCAGCTTTTCCGATATCACCAGTGCCTTGCCGTTCTCCACCGCCAACACCCGCCACTCGATCGGCTCTACTTCTCTGTCTGAACCTTGTGGATAATTGCCGAATGTGAAATGATCTCCTACGGAAATAGTAGTCAACTGAGATAAAACTGGAATCTCACTTGACACGGTGTCAGAAGAAACCTCATAAATATCCGATGAATAAGTATCTGATGAACTTCCGTCGATGCCTGTCTTCGGCTTACCGCTTGAGCTGCTCACCACCGCCCATACGCTTCCCAAAATTGCCATCACAAGCACGACCGCAACCGTAATGATAAGCGGGGGGCGCTTGACGGTTGTGGGTTTTACGTCAGGTTTTGTCGGCTTGGGTTCGCTGTCCTTCAAAACCGGTGCGGCGTCTGGCTTGCTGGTCACGACGGGTTGCGGCTGAGATACCGACGCGGGCTGAGGCTGCCGCGCGGGAACCGGCTCCGGTTTAGGGGCAGGAGCGGCATACTTCCTGAATCCGCTGTCTCTCCGGCAAATGCCCTCATAGATTTCCTTCGCCTTGTCCGCGTCGGTTTTCAGATGGAAGACCTCGATGCTGTGGATTCTTTTTAATTCCTTCCACCACAAATACATATCCTGTGACAGGGATGTGCAGTCCATTTTGCCTATATCGTCGAGCCAGATACACAGCGCGGGCTTGTTGTAATCCTTCGCAAACTGAAATTCATCGATCATGTATGCCTTGTCACGCTTGAATAATTCCTTTGACAAAAAGAATACCGTCATCCTGCTCTGAATGACATTGTTCAAGATCTCGCTTTCCCATCGGTTTCCCGGTATCAGTCCGTCATCATACCAGATCGGCAGACCCATACCGTGCAGCCCGGACGCGATTCCCTTGATTCTCCCCGCGTCTCCCCGGCTGTAGCTTAAGAATATATGCTCTCCTGGTCGGGATTCAGCGTCAAATCCAAAATTTACGCGCGGCATCGCTTTCTTCATTCCTTCCTATGTTGGCATCGTTCTTTCTCATTATACTATGCCTTTCGACAAAAATCAACAGGGGTGAAAGAAAAAAATTATGCTGATATTACTGCTCCCGCTTTCACTACAGAAATGACGCCTTTCTGGGCGACGTTGTGCTTTTCGACGGTGACAACGGCATTCGTGCCGTCCACCTTGAATTTCACAGGATTGCTGTCGAGGACATAACCGTAGGCGGTCTGCACTTCGATCAGCTCATAATCGCCGAATTTAAGGGCTTCGGGCATCATGAGACGACCGGTGGAATCGGTGCTGTACACATCGATGTCCACGGGAGTGGGATAATTGATGTGCTGTTTCACAAATTCTCCGGTTTTGCTGTTTTTGATTTTGAAGCCGATGCCTGCGGCGGGAATGACATTGCCGGTTTCCGCGTCCTTTTTGACGATCTCAATCAGTGCTTCAAATTCCGCGTTGTTGATGAGATACCTGTAAACCTGTCCGTCCTCGCTGACAAACACATCGAAAGCGGGCATGAGTTCGCGTCCTTCCCAGCCCTTTGTCTGGTGAACAGTGTAAACGCCATAGGGAAGGTCTTGGCTCTGCGCGAATCCGTTTTCATCACAGACCAGCAGGTCGCGCTCGGTGTCATTTGCATCCTCATAACTGCCGGCGGATTTCAGAT
>CAMJHU010000321.1 GCA_946405565.1 uncultured Clostridia bacterium | reverse complement strand
AGGATAGTCTGCCTTGATTTTTTCCGTTGAACGGAAGAGAAAGCCTGCTTTGCTGGCTTTGATCATAGCGAGATCGTTGAAGCTGTCACCGCTGGCGATGGTTTCATAACCGATGGACTGGAGCGCCTTGACGGTGGTGAGCTTGGACTGTGCCACGCGCATCTTGAAATCGACGACTTCACCCGATTCACTGACCACCAGCGAATTGCAGAAAATGGTCGGCCAGCCGAGTTTCTTCATGAGAGGCGCGGCGAATTGCGTAAAGGTGTCGCTGATGATGATGACCTGCCCCATTTCGCGGAGTGCGTCGAGAAATTCTCTGGCGCCGGGCATGGGTTCGATGGTGGCGATGACGTCCTGAATCTCCTTGAGACCCAGACCATGCTCCTTCAGAATCGCGATACGATACTTCATGAGCTTGTCGTAATCCGGTTCGTCACGGGTGGTCTTTTTCAACTCAGGAATACCGGTAGCCTCCGCAAAGGCAATCCAAATTTCGGGTACGAGTACGCCTTCCAGGTCCAGACAGGTAATATACATAATAATGCTCTTCCTTTCCTCTTTCATATAATGCAGCAGTTTAAAATCTTACAGCGCCATAGATGATGTAGTTGACTAGTTGACTAGTTGACTAGTTGACTAGTTGGCAAGAGCATTATAACACGAATGCCGTGATTCGTCAAATGATTTGTAGATTTTTTGAACACCATTTTTTCGTCCGCATAGCGCGTTTTAAGGATTGGTTTAATAGATTGGCTTTTCCATGCTTATCTTTTGCGCCTTCCTTTTTTGTAATATTGTGCCGATTTCTAAGGGGTCTGAATAGTCAAAAACATATCATATAAAAATGTGGTCACTTTTATGAGCAGCTCTTGTGTCTCTTGTCTACGCAGAGATAAATATACTATCTGTTTTTAGTAATAATCACAGTATTCTTCCTCCCTTATAAAATTCTCTTGACATTATCAAGCGTTTGTAATATAATATTCAAGCAATCGTGAAAGAGATATGCTATCAAACATTAATATCGCGGGATGGAGCAGTTAGGTAGCTCGTCGGGCTCATAACCCGAAGGTCGTTGGTTCAAATCCAGCTCCCGCAACCACATTTTTCATCAAGAAACGCCGAATTTACGCGGTTTCGCGTAGATTTGGCGCTCTTTCTTTTTTGGCGGCTTCTAACGAGTTTCTAACAAATTCCGTTTTTTTCTAACATCGGCTTCCAAATTCACGGTTGATTTATTGTGCATTATCATCAATCGGCATGATTTCCGATGTGATGGTTTCAATCATTTCCTGTTTGTGTCCCATTCCCGCATGGATGTAAACGCTTTCTGTGAACGCGCTGCTGCTGTGTCCCAACAGCTCCTTGACGTAGAACGGTGTGTAGCCCGCCTCAATCATATAGGTGGCGCAACTGTGTCTCAGCTCGTGAAAAGTGATTTTCTTCAAGCCTGATTTTTTGAGAAGGTCGCCGTAGTGATGTGTGACATAATCCGGATTGATAGGTTCGCCCATGCGGTTGACGCAGAAAAAGTCGCTCTCGGTGTAACAGTTGCCGCAAAGCAATCTGTTTTCTTGCTGTCGTTTGATGAGCTGTCGAAGATAAGATTCAACCGTTTCGCTCATGGGAAGGATTCTGTTGCTGCTGTCGGTCTTGGTGGTCGGGCGTTCCACTCTCGTCCACTTTCCGTCCACCTTTCCGCGCACAACTGTTTCACAGATATGGAACTCGTGCTTCTCAAAGTTCACATTGCTCCACCGCAAGCCCAAGATTTCTTCGCGCCGCAGTCCGTACCACAGTGTCAGGAAAATAACGGATTCCAGCACATCGCCCTTTGCTGCCTTCATCAGCTCTTTCAGTTCCTCCGCGTCGTATGTCTCATGCTCTGCCTTACCCTTCTTTGGACGTTTGACAAATTCGGCGGGATTCTCTTTCAGAATCCTATTGAAAACCGCGTATTTCAGACTGGTATAGATGATCTGGTGATGATTCAGCGCAGTCTTGCCCGACAGCCCGATTCTTTTGAGATAGCGGTAGTATCCCTCGATGTCTGCCGGTCGCAGGTCGAATACCGTTGTCCCTTTCTCACTGAAATAAGGGTAGATGTACTTGGTAATCATGTGAGAATAGTTATCGTAGGTGGTAATCGACTTGTCTTCCTTCGTTTCCTCGTTCCATTTGACGATGAAGTCACAGAATCTGGTTTCAACGGCTTCGAGATTGGCAATGTCACTGTACTGAATCCGTATCTCGTCGAACCGCTCACGCTTTTTTCTCTTGGGTTCGGTGGACTTCATGCCCATATTGACCCATTTCTGCTTGGTTTTGCCTTCTCCCGTGGGAATATGCAGTACAGCATACAGACAGCCGTTTTTCTCTTGGATTGATCCGTTAATCATTTGCTATGCCTCCAACTGACAGGTGATGCTAATTGATCTGATTCGAAATGAAGTCAATCACACTTGTCTTGGGGATTTTAATGATTCTGCCAATTCTGAAATGTTTGATCTTGTTGTCGTGAATCAGATTAAGTACCTGATTGTTGCCTACTCCAAGCATTTCCTTGAGCTGTTTCACGGTGACGATATCGGGATAGTTCTCAAAACGCGGTGCCTCGATTTTCTTTGCTTCTTTACTCATGATGAATACCTCCTGATGTTTTGTTGGCTTATTGGGTTTTGCCAAGCGTTATTGTAAGCATTTCTGCTTTGTTTGTGAAATGTACAAATGGATAGGAAAACAGACTTTTGCACACTTTTATGTTGCTATGCAAGCGATAGTAAGCCTGATTTGGTGAATGTAACGAAAATACGTTTCAGCATATTTCTTAAAATCATCGCATAACATTTAATGATATACAGACTGCCAAAGCCTGATCGACCTCTTTCATAAGGTAATCCGGCAGACAGCCGATGTATTCTTTCAGCCGCAGCTTGTCAATGGTTCTGATTTGCTCTGTAAGGGCGGTAGAATCGTTTTTGAGCAGTTCAGGCATTCTTACCCATACATGAGTGGGGAGCCATTTCTTGCCGAATTTACGGCTTGTGATGGGAACCGCTACTATCACGGGGCTGTACCGATTGCCGATGTCATTCGATACGACCAGAACCGGACGTGTGCCTGCCTGTTCGGAACCGACGACCGGATCAAGCTCCGCATAGTAGAGGTCGCCGCGTCGTATCTCTCTGTCCACTTGCTTCTTCCTCCGTTATTACGTCTTGTTACCAATATCCAAGCACAGGACGGTTATCTGAATTGATTTGCGTCTTTGCCCAAACCGCCCTGTGCCTGATTTTTGCTATTGGTAGTTGCATTCATTTTT
>CAMJHU010000320.1 GCA_946405565.1 uncultured Clostridia bacterium | reverse complement strand
AAGCAAAAGACATTATTCTCTCACCGGAAAAATATGTAGTTCAAAAAGATGGAAGGATTCGCACAGAGGGTGCCGGACGAAAGTCTGTCATTGAAAACCACCCAACAATCATCGACGAATTATACAAATTACTTGATGGAAATACGGTTGGAAATCCAGAAAATCCGCTTTGTTGGACAACAAAAAGTCTGCGAAATCTGCAAGAATCACTGAATAAAAAAGGAATTAGAGTAAGCCATCCTACTATAGGGCAATTACTGGAAGGCATGGGATTTAGTCTTCAACAAAACAAGAAATACGTTGAATCCGGTGATGCCGATCCGGACAGAGATACACAGTTTCGCTTTATCAACGATCATGCAAAAGAGTTCATGGAGCAAGGTTATCCAGTAATATCTGTTGATACCAAAAAGAAGGAATTGATCGGCAACTACAAAAACAACGGTAAGGAATATTGTCCCAAGAAGAATCCGCTTAAAGTCAACGATCACGATTTCATGGATAAAGAAAAGGGCAAAGCGTCTCCCTATGGAATTTATGACATTGGACGTAATGAGGGATTTGTAAATGTCGGTTTGAGTGCAGATACCGGAGCATTTGCTGTAAACAGTATTCGCTGTTGGTGGTCAAGTATGGGAAAAGAACGGTATCCTGACACTACCAAATTAATGATAACTGCCGATGGTGGAGGAAGTAATGGTCGGAGAAATCGTTTGTGGAAGACCTGTCTTCAGGAGTTCGCCAATGAAACAGGACTTGAAATCTATGTTTCTCATTTTCCTCCCGGCACATCAAAGTGGAATAAAATCGAACATCGTTTGTTTAGTCAGATTTCCAAGAATTGGCGTGGTCGTCCCTTAGAATCTCTTGAAATTATTGTCAGTTTGATTGGGGCTACAACAACGAAAACAGGTCTTACTGTAAAATGTGTTGTGGACTCAAATGAGTATCCAAAAGGCGTAAAAATTGGCGATTCACAACTTGCATCACTCAATTTGACGGCAAATGACTGGCATGGTGAATGGAATTATGTCATTGCTCCTCAAACATAATTATTTGTCAAATTGTTCAGGCTATTTATTAACAGTTCCTAAGGGAATCAGATGTGTTTCCTGTGGCATTTCCCCGATGACTTCTATTTCGATGCCCAGTCTGTTCGCCTGCATAAAAATCACATAATAAGGTTGCTGCCAAGTTTCCGGCTCCAGATTTTTCAGCCATCGGATATTGGTTTGCCACAGCCGCAGCAGTTCCCTCCGATCCGTTTCCTCGGATGCGGTCAGATATTTTCTCGCCAGCAGCAGACTTCTGCCGATGTTGTCATGCAGCGTCGCTTTGATTTGCAGCAGTTCACGGCTCATGGTGACATATTCGATGGAATCCATCAGTGCTTTCAACCGCATATTGACGATATGCGCCTGCTTCAGCTTTTCCTCCAGCGTGAGCGTCATATCATATTCCTCCGTGATATCCGAGGCAATCATTTCATAGATCCGCGTGCCTTGAAACGGCAGTTCACTAAGGAACTATGCAGAAATAATTGATACATTTCACTTGCCGAAACACGCAAGCATACTGTAATTTCAGGCAGAAAATGACTGATTAAATTCTGCATAGTTCCTAAGACAGAAGCTGTACACACGTCCGTCATGTGTCTGCAAAATCGGCGCATTGTCAAACAGCATTCCGTCAGAAAACCGACCGGCTATGATATCATGCCACAGCGTTTCACCGTTCATCAGCGATGTCCCATATAATTGAAGACCGATCTGACGCATCTTTTCGTTGACGAGAATCGGAAGACCGCCCGCCCGATAATAGCATAATCCCGCAGGCAGACTTTCAAAGACCTCGTGGACGGACATCGCGGAAATATGATTTCTGTGCCACCCGTTGATCCGGAACTGCGCGACCGCACCGATTGCCGTGGAAAGAACCAAAAACGCAACGACCCACGCAGTCGGAATGACAAACGAAAACAAAAACACACGATGATTTTGTTGCTGCAGCAGATAAAAAAATGTGACATTCAGCACGACCATCGACAGAGAAAACCATCTGACTGCCCCCTTCTTTCCCAGCTGGCGATACCGGATACTGTGATAGAGATGGCACATCATCACCGCAACACTCCACAGGCGAATCAATCCTCTGAAGGTGGGCGGCAAAGCATAAAACGCGGTCATAGCCGTTCCTCCCCCCCTACGCAATCAGTTCGATATGCAGCGTATCGTCCTCACACCATTGTCTGACGCGCGACCTCAGTCTATCGTCTGTATCCATGTGCAATTCTTCATCCGTCAGCAGACAGGCGTCATCCAGTAAAATCTCCATGGTAAAGCGCGGTGCGGCACGGAGTGTCACTGCCACCGTTTGAAATTTCTTCCACCGGCGTTCCAGCACCCGTTCCAACAACATATAGGCGTACACAGCCAGCGGCAACGGTATGAGACAAACATTGGTTTCCGATACATCGCAGGTCTTTCCCACCAGAGACACATATTCCAGTGATTCACGAATGGACAGGGATAGTTCCGCGGAGGAAATCATTCCGTTTTCTCCGACAAGCAGCATTAAATTTCCCACTCTTTTCACATACGCGCCCATTACCGCTGCCAGTTTCAAATCGTTCCGAAAGGTTTCTTCCGACTTGCCGTCGGAACAGAGAAGCATTTCGATCGTTTCCGCCTGCGTATGCACCCTCCGTGCGATGCTGTCATACAGGCGGTTTTGCGTTTCATATCGTATGCGTTCTTCGCGTATCGCGTTTTCCTGCCGGATCAGTTCATTTTCTTGATTGATATCGTCGAGTGCGTTCTGTATGTTTTCGTTTAAACGGTAAATGACAGACATATCCTCTGTCCATACGACGCTGCCGCCGGAAATGGGCATCTGATGCCGTCGCACATTGTTTCCCTGCAAATAATTCAGCGACCGATAGAGCGGCGTGCCGTCGTGATCCGAAATCTCCGCGCCGATATGCGACAATCGGAACAGGGCGGTGTATTCTGAATTGGACGGAATCAATCCGACATGAATGAAGCCTTCAAAGCTGAAAATAAAGAGAAAACAGAAAATCTCCTGTATCGTGTAGAGTTTCACACCGTAGATTTCCAGTGAACCTCCCACGATAAAATACCACGCCAGCAGCACCGCCTCTGTCACCATAAAGAACGCGGGAACATACCATTTCCGTTTGGCGGCAGACACCCTGCATCGATACAGCAGCAGAACAAAAGCCGTCAATCCTAACCCGACGCACCACAACACGACAATGACATACAACCCGCCTGTACCTGCCAATCTACCGCGCCGTCCGAAAGATGAAACAATC
>CAMJHU010000319.1 GCA_946405565.1 uncultured Clostridia bacterium | reverse complement strand
CAGATTCTCACGGATAAAGGAATTGTCATACTCAGGACCAATGCCCTTGAAAACCACACCGAGGAATTCGTCTTCGGTTTTGAGTATGCCTTGTGTCAGTGCGTAACGTTGTACATGACGGACACCCTCGATGTCGGAGAGAACCTTCATCATGCTATCGTTGACGCTGATGGGATAGCTCTCGCTGCTGTTTATTGACAGCAGATTCATCACCTGAATATGGCTACCGAAACCTACAACCTTGTCTCGGATGGTGTGCTTGAACCCTAAGACCACGCTTACAGTGATAATCATTACCGCCAAACCAATGGCTACACCAATGGTGGCAATGTGAATAGCAGGACGGCTCACCTTGCGGCGGTCGCCCTTGTCACTATGAATGCGACGGGCTATGAAAAGAGGTAAGTTCAAGTTTGATGTGTGAAATGTGAATTATTCATCAACGCGACCTGGATAGGCTTCCAGAGCCTTACGCAGTACGACAAGTGCACGCTCCAAATCCTGTTTTTTCAGTACGTAGGCGATACGTACCTGATTGACGCCGGCGCCTGGGGTTGTGTAGAAACCTGCAGCGGGAGCCATCATGACCGTCTCGCCTTCGTAGTTGAACTCAGCCAAACACCAACGGCAGAATTTCTCTGCATCGTCGACGGGTAATTTCGCAACTGTGTAGAATGCACCCATTGGGATGGGCGAGTAGACACCAGGAATGCGGTTCAAACCATCGATTAAGCATTTGCGGCGCTCTACATACTCGTCATAAACATCGCGGTAATAGTCCTCTGGAGCATCCAGCGAAGCCTCAGCCACAATCTGTCCGATGAGGGGAGGAGAGAGACGGGCCTGACAGAATTTCATGACCGCCTTGCGTACCTCTTCGTTCTTGGTTATCAGCGCACCAATACGGATACCACACTCTGAGTATCGTTTAGAAACCGAGTCAATGAGAATGACATTCTGCTCGATGCCCTCTAAATGACAGGCTGAGATGTAGGGCGAGCCAGTGTAGATATATTCGCGGTAAACCTCGTCAGAGAATAGATACAAATCGTACTTCTTTACCAAGTCACGTATCTGGTTCATCTCGCGGCGCGTGTAGAGGTAGCCCGTCGGGTTGTTGGGATTGCAAATCATGATGGCACGGGTGCGCTCGTTGATGAGTTCCTCGAACTTTTCAACCTTCGGCAAAGAGAATCCCTCCTCGATGGTCGTGGCAATAGTGCGTATCTTGGCGCCAGCCGAAATCGCAAATGCCATGTAATTGGCATAGGCTGGCTCTGGTACGATAATCTCGTCGCCGGGGTTCAGACAACTGAGAAATGCAAATAAAACAGCCTCGGAACCGCCTGATGTGATGATAATGTCATCGGCTGTTACATTAATATTATATTTCGCGTAATAGCTGACCAACTTCTCTCGGTAGCTTTGGTAACCCTGTGATGGAGAATACTCCAGAATGTCACGGTCAATACGCTTCAAGGCATCAAGACCAACTTGTGGGGTAGGGAGGTCTGGCTGACCAATGTTCAGATGATAGACCTTCGTGCCACGCTTTTTGGCAGCAGCAGCAAGAGGAGCTAATTTTCGAATCGGCGACTCTGGCATTTCGAGTCCGCGAACAGATATTTCAGGCATCTTTTCTTATGGTTTGTCGATTTCAAGGCGCAAAGTTACGAAAAGTTGAGCGCAATACAAAGAAAATACTTTCTTTTTTTGCGTTTCTCAGAATAATTGCGTACTTTTGCCCGTCAATTTCATGCTTTTGGCTCATGAACTACGAAGAATTACTGGCATCAAGGAATGGTGCGGCACTGAAGAAGGATCCGATGCCCTTCGGTTTTTTCTACAAGAAAATGAGTGAAAACTCGTTTTCTAACATACTTGATATTCGACATGAACTTGCCGATAGCTTGCGTTTCTGCGAAGCACTAAAGACGGAGAGTGAACAGCTCAAGACAATTGCTGATCGCCATCAATTACATTACCAGGTGACGATGGACAGCTCTGGTTTCTGCAGTGTAACGGTGGAGAACGGAAACTTCATGACGTATGAACATTTGATAAACGACAAACCATCAATTGTAGCACAGAGCAATTTTGTGGAGCAGGTAATGGGTTTTCTTTTTGAAAGTGTTGCCAATTTGAACCGCCAAGGTATATATCATCTATGTTTCGCACCTTCAAACCTGTTGGTTCGCAAGGACACGGTGATACCTTTATTGTTGTTTCATGGCTCATCTTATCTGACGCTTAACGACCAAGAGTCTCTTTATGGTGCATACGCAGAGTATGTCGCTCCCGAGGTTCTTGAGGATGGTGTGGCTGATGCGCGGAGTGACGTGTATTCGTTAGGTAAGTTTATGGAGTATTTGTATCGCGACTCGGATGTACCTTTGGAATACCGCTCTATCATCAAGAAGGCTACCCAGCCAGATCCGGATAAACGTTATAGCGATGCTGCTGAGATGAAAAAGGCTATGTCGTCGCACCATCAATTGAGAAGATCGTTGACATTGGGCATAGCCGCTGTCGTATTGGCGGCAGTCTGTATCAGTCTATTTATAGAGCTGACACCTAATACAGAGGAAATTGAATATGTAGAAGCTGCACCAAAGGAGGAGTTTGATGATGAGGTTTCGCCGTCGCTTTATGACCCGGAGATGGAATTGAAGGCAGCTACCCCCGACAGTAGTGTTACCCATGTAGATGAGGCTCAGATGAAAGTCTACGAGAAGAAAGCTGAAGAAATATTCCGTAAGCGTTTTGAGGAGGAAGCTGACCGTATTCTCTCGAAAATCTATGATAAGGAACATATGAACAGTACAGAGAAAAAGTTTCTCTCTACAAGTACGGAAGTGATGACGGAACTATCTCAAAGACAAGCAGAATTAGGTGAAGAGGCTGGTCTTAGTGACGCGAAGAGCCAGCGTATTGCCTCTGAAATTATTGACCGTCTTTCAAATGAGAAGAAAGCAAAACTTGAACAATCACAAAAAAGTAGTAACGAATAAAGAATATGAGAAGTAGAACAGCACAATGGTTTGAGTGCAAAATCCAGTATGAGAAGACCATGGACGACGGTCTGCAGAAGAAAGTGACGGAAGGTTATGTTGTTGATGCCTTGTCGTTTACAGAGGCTGAACAACGGATTATGGAAGAGCTGTCGTCGTATATCAGTGGAGAGTTTACCATCAAAGATATCAAGATTGCCCCCTATAAGGAGATTTTCTTTGCAGACATGGACTCCGCCGATCGTTGGTACAAGGCAAAGCTTCAGTTCATTACCATTGATGAAAAAACAGCGAAAGAAAAGCGTTCCAGTATCAACTATCTTGT
>CAMJHU010000318.1 GCA_946405565.1 uncultured Clostridia bacterium | reverse complement strand
ATACAGCAAAAAAAGTTGAAAAAAATGTGAATAATCCGAGGTTGACTAATTTTTTTATTGCGTTTTCGCTCTTTTTGTTGTATCATATTAATTGGGTGAGAAAAATGCACAAAACCAAAAATGAATCGAACACGGGCAATGAAAAAGAAATTGCTCCGGATCAGGCTTTCTACAGGGACTGGCACGAAGCATTGCCGGAAAAGGAAACCCGCACGGTCGATATTCTCAGCGATGGCATCCTACGCCAAAAGGATTATTCCCTGCTGTTTGAGCGGAGGGATTGTCTTGAAAACCATGCGGCACAGAATGATATTCCTGTCATGAACACTGATGTCATCAATATTTATTCCAACGTCATATTGGACGCCGGATTTTTCAAGCGGGTTGCCGACAGCGGCATTACTGTCAACTTTTTTGGGCAGACAGGTAAACTGCTTGGACAATTTACACCGGTTTCGCCCCTCCGTTCTCCGAGAATGACCCTGCGTCAGTTGGAGGAATATTACGACGGCAAAAAACGCGTTTCTTTTGCCACTCAGTTTGTTCTCGCCTCAATTCATAACCTGCGGCTCGTTATTCGGTATTACAATAAAATGTCCCCCGACGCCCTTTACGACAGTATGCTGAAAAAAATAGAGAGCATAAATAAGCCCATCAAACAACGGCGTAGTGGTTTGATGGGCTTATCATTTTGCCAAGAAAACGCATGCTGACGGGAATGGTGGTGCCCGAAGGAACATGCTTCGTTCTCCACTGCCGCGGCAAGCCGCCTTGGCGACAGCGTCGCTCAACCTGTTCAGGACTTCAAAAGACATACCGCTCACCTCCTGCAAATACGGCATGAAAAAGGGCTTGCAACCGGTCATCGGAAAGAAGGCACTCAGTCGGGATGGTGATGGTGGTGATGGTGGTGGTGCTCAGAGTGATCCTTTCCGTTCTCCACTACCGCAACGATGATCACCTTGGTGATCTTGGCGATAGCGTCGATCAGCTCGTTCAGGTTCTCAGAAGACATAGCTCTCACCTCCTTCCAAACCATACGCACAAACATTACTTACCAGCGACAATAGCAATCACGATCTCCACCACGGCAGCAATAACGATCTTAGCGATCTTGATTTCCATAACAGTCACCTCCTGCAACATCCCAAAGCGAAAATACTCCTACTCATCGGACGATACCAATAGTCTCGTTGTCCATAACAATCACCTCCTTCCGAACACGACGCTCCATCAATGCTTACCGAGTGATTCCGATGGTTTCGTTGTCCATAAAAACACCTCCTTCACAGATTACCGCGGGTCATCAGACCGTCAGCAGCTCGCGGAGCTTTCCGGCGGAATGCGTGACCAGCCTGTCGAAATCCACGCCGTCCTGCGCGCTGTAGGCGATGACGTCCCGTCTGTCCACACCGAACTTGCGGGAAATCTCGTCGGCACGCAGACCGAGGTTCCGGCGCTGCTCCGGGGAAAGTCCCGGGGCGCGGCGCACAGGCTCGATCTTGTCGGCGTAATTCAGGGCAATCACGACCTTGCGCTTCTTGTCCGAGGAATCAAAGAGATTGCTGAACACCATCTCGTCGATGGCATAATCCCTCTGATCGGCGCGAAGCACATACAGCACCAGATCGGACCTTTGCAGCATGTCGCGGTACCAGCCGTAGTAGTGATCGTCCGCGTAGTGGGATTCCCCCACGCCGGGCAGATCGCTCACCATAAAGAAGCTCGGAACCGAGCTGTCAATACGGTACATGCCGCAGTAAAGGTCCTTGGTGCAGACACTCACCGCGTCGGTGTCGAAAACGTCCCTGCCCACCAGCCGGTTGAGGGTCGTGGACTTGCCGTAGCCCGTCTTGCCGATGACCATCATCTGCACGGCGTGCGTCGTCTTGTCCACATATTCCCAATGCCGATCATTGGTGCGCCAGGTGTGATCATCATCACGGGGAATCCGCGCCTGACCGAGAAACCCGAAGCAGGGATACTTCCGGGTCAGTTCGCAGAATTCCGCCTCGTGATTGATGTGAACCGTCAGTCCCATACCAATCACCTCACCATCCAAAGAAATCGCCGATGCCGCCGAAGAATCCTCCAACGGTATCACAAACGCCGCCCAGAAAACTGCCAAACCCGCCGTCGCTGCAGATGACGGGACCGGAGCGCCCTCCGCCGGGGAAATGGTCGAGCGCCTTGTCCAGAAGGTTGCCAACGGTGTCCACCACCTTGATGACAACATTCTCGACCGCGCAAATCACCGTTCCCACGACCTCGCCGACCACCTCTGCGAAGGACTTCCTGACGTGTTCGCCGGTGGACTTGGAGCGGAACTCCTCGTTCACCGCCTTGTACGCCGTGATGCGCTTCTCGGGAGGCAGCGCCCGGATGAACTCGTCCACCAGCTTGACCAGGTTGTACTTCTCGTTCGCGGAAACGGGGATGACCTGAGAAGAAGCAACGTTGAAGAAGCGGGCAACATCATCCACCTTGCGGTGAATGTTCTGGAACTGGCGCGGACCGGGCTGGTGGCGCTCCTCGTCCCACTCGCGGAAGGGCTCGATCTTGTCCACCTGGTTGAGGACGAAGAAGAAGGGCTTGCCCTCGGCGATGTGCGGCTTGACGATGTTGCGGTAGAAGTTCTCGTCGGACGCCATGGCGCGGTCGTCCGCCTTGATCAGCCACAGAACAAGGTCAAGCTCCGGCAGGAGACTGGCGTACAGCTTGCCGTACTCCTCGTCCCGCTCGGTGCTCTCGCCCACGCCGGGAACGTCAAGCAGCTTGACGCCCTTGCCGCCGAGGTCGAGAAGCACTTCCTGGGTGTCGCGGGTACAGGCAGCCACATCGCTGATGCGGCAGATGTCCTGACCGAAGAGGGCGTTGCAGAGGCTGGACTTTCCTGCGCCGGTCTTGCCGAAGATACCGATGCGCGGCTCGTAGTTCAGAATCTCCCCCAGACGGCGGTTGATCTGTTCCTGCTGCTCCTCGGTCACGTCAATACCACTCATGCGAAGCTTGTCGAAGAAACTGTTGTTCATACAAAACCATCCTTTCAAAATAGCAGAATTGTGATTCACCGCCGTCGGCGCTCTGCCGCGGGGTTTCAGAAAGTCCATTGGCTTACGGTGCGTGATGTAGGGCTTGCGTGGATCGGTTTTCCGACCACCTCCTTAACTGTTCGGAGCGCTTGTCCCTTACACTATATACTCAGCTTTTGTGGAAAGGATTTAAGCGTTTTCCGGAAATTTTTTGAATTTCTTTTCCGACAGCCTTTTTACTGTTCGGAACGCTTGTCCCTTACACTATATACTCAGCTTTTGTGGAAAGGATTTAAGCGTTTTC
>CAMJHU010000317.1 GCA_946405565.1 uncultured Clostridia bacterium | reverse complement strand
ATAACCTTCAGATTTTTCGCCAGCACCTCATCGAAGGTGAGCGTGTCGTACTTCACCGCGTTGGGGTTGACTTTAGGATCGCTGTCATACACACCGTCCACCATTGTCGCTTTCAGAATCACGTCGGCTTCAATTTCCACAGCGCGCAACGCCGCGGCGGAATCGGTGGAACAGAAAGGATTGCCTGTACCGCAGCCAAAGATACAGATACGCCCTTTTTCCAGGTGGCGCACCGCACGGTTGCGAATATACGGTTCCGCGATTGTATTCATGTGAATAGCAGACTGCACCCGTACCGTCGCGCCAAGCTGTTCCAGTGCGTCAGCCACTGCGAGCGCATTCATCTGGGTAGCGAGCATACCGATGTGGTCGGCTCTGGTTCTGTCCATTCCTTCGGATGTACGACCGCGCCAATAATTGCCGCCCCCCACCACAATACCAATCTGTACGCCCATATCGGCGCATTCCTTGATCGCCTTGCAAATGTCGTACATCACTTCGCCGTCCAGTCCGAAGTGTTTTTCACCGGCAAGCGCTTCGCCGCTCAGTTTGAGCAGCACGCGGGAATATTTAGTCTCCATTTGAATCATGCCTTTCCTGCTTTTTTCTTGATTACAATTGATTCGATAATTCTATCCGTATTATTCTACACAAATTCTGCCAAAAAGTAAAGCATATGCGAAAATTTTTTTGAGAATTTATTGAAATTTTACAATTTCAGCCATGAAGTCTGAAACGCACTATGCTTTTTTGAGGTTATGCAGGCGTTTCTTCCAGCAATTTCAAGTACTGCGGTCTGTCGTTCTCCGGGACTTTCAACAGGTTCATTGCCTGATCCGCAGGGATATTCATACTTTCCATGATATTTCTGATGGCAGAGAGCATCCCTTTCAAAATACCTTCGTTTAATCCTTTCTGCATTCCCTGTTGGATACCCTGCTGGATACCCTGCTCCATTCCCCGCTGGATACCTTGCTCCATTCCCTGCTGGATACCTTGCTCCATTCCCTGCTGGATACCTTGCTCCATTCCCTGCTCCATTCCCTGACGAAATCCTTCCGCACGTCCCAGTTCCATTCCTCTGATGCGGTATCCTTCACTGATATTACACATAAGCGATACATCTCCTTCCAATTTTTTTGTCATATGAATTCCGTAGTCCTCATGCAGTACTTTGATTTTTTGGTTGGCACTTAATTCGCCGGTGAGTGCTGTGTTCAGCAGATCAATCATCCTTCCCGAATGCTCGTCAAAATGATTGCTCAGATTGATAAAAATAACTGACAAAAGATCGTAATTCTCTTTTTTCTCCGTGGAATATCCCAAAACCGTTTCCTCGCGGACCGTATAACGCGTGATTGCCTGCTGTCTCACCTGAGGCGGTTGTGAACAAATCCAGATAGAATATACCTTTTTGAGATTTTCATAGTGCGGTGCCGCAAATTCCGTTCCGTTCTGCGCGGAAATCATCCTGGCGGCATAATACAGTGCGCGTTTGACCAGCGGATAACCCGGACGATACGCATTCTGTGCTTCCACATTGATGATCAGCTTGATTTGTCTGCCGTCCCTGGGCGCCAAAGCGGAAAAACGAATGTCATAATATATGGTTCCCTCTCCCACGGTTTTATCCTCTGTATTCATCCCCGTGATAGAATCCGGTCTTTGACGGTGATCCATATCGGCATCCACCGATGTTGTCGCAATCTCCGGATCACTCTCAATATATTTGTCCGCTATATCGCGTATGCTACAGTCCTTAAATTCGTCTACAACGCCCTGCAAGATCCACGCCAGAATCTCGCGGTTGCTCAGGATTTCCTTTGCAAGCGCATCGCAGGGATCCTGCCCTTCCCCCACCCGCAAATAGCCCGCCAGTGATGTGTCTATCTTCAATCTTTTTCCCCCTCCCTTTTCTATTATATCCTCGTTCTCCCTCCATGTCAAGATATAGGAAAACCGTGCGCAACCACATTTTGTACAAAAAGGACATTTCCCGCAAACGAGTTGCCTGAGGAAATGCCCTTTTTTACATACCATCCAATCAACAGAAACCGTTTGTTACTTTTTCTTGGAAAAAGCACTCATCTTCTTCTGTGCGAGCTTAGCGTCGCGATATTCACGCCATGATACCCAGAGAGAATTGGAGATAAACATGGAAGAATAGGTGCCGGCGATAACACCTGCCAGCATAGGCACCGCGAAGGTGATAATGGAGGTGATATCATAGATAAATGCCACAATCACGACTGTCAGCACTGCCATAATGAGGGTCAGATTAGTATTGATGGTTCTACCGAGTGTTTCATTCAAACTGCGATTCGCCAGTTCCGCATAAGTCGCCTTCTTACCCATGACATCGCGGTTTTCACGGATTCGGTCATAAATAATGATGGTCGAGTTGATGGAGTAACCGATAATGGTCAGCAGCACAGCAATAAAATTGTCATTGATCGAGAAGCCAAGCGCGATAAACGTAAAGTAAACGATCAGACAGTCGTGGATAATGGCGATAATCGCCGTAATACCAGCCGACATACCGCCAATCTTGCGGAAACGCAGCGCTACATAGATAATCATAAAAACAGCCGCGAGAAAAACCGCCATCAGACATTTTCCAAAGAACTCACTGCCGGTAGTTGCGTCCACAGAGTTGGATTCAATCATTGAAAAATCTACATGGGGATATTCCGCCGTCATTTTTTCGGCAAGCTGATCGCCCGTGTCCTCATCCATTGTCTTTTTGCCGCTCATGGAAACCGTAATCGTATTCTTCACGCCGCCCTCCGCCGAAGCACTCTGGGCAATGGTAATCGTAGAATCCTGTCCGGTAACCTCTTCGACCATACCCGCGATAGCGGTCTTGTCGAGCTTCATATAATCGCTTGCGGATACGTCAGAATCCGAAACAGTATTATCTAATGAATAGGCGTATTTTAGCATAGCGCCGCCGGTAAACTTAATATCCAGCTTCGTACCGCGCACCACATTGAACACCACACCGACCAGTATCACACACAGAGCCAGCAACAGAAACCGTTTGCGGTATTTCAAAAAGTCAAAATCTCTTCGTGCAAGGTAATCCTTCACCATTAGTCTTCTGCCGCCTCCTTTTTCTGAGCGTATGCACGATTGGCAGCCGCCTCAATTTCACGTTTTTTCTTCTCGCTGTAATCGCCATAGAGCTTTCGGTCGCGCAGGAACTGATAGCCGGAAAGCGAACTCACCATGACGCGGGAAGCCGCAACGCCCATAATGAAGTTGAGAATCACACCAACCAACAGAGTATAGCCAAAGGAATAAATCGCGCCGGTCGTAGAAGTCCCGAACATCCAGAGGAAGGGG